>JAFAEW010000001.1 GCA_023423835.1 Bacteroidota bacterium
GCTCATAAAACTCACCAATTCATCATAAAAAGGCCTTTCCTTATGTATTGCATAAAAAGCTCCTGCCTGTTCTTTGGTCAAACGGATCCATTTCATTGCTTTTATAGAAAATCCGTCTTTAATAATCTGATCGAGGATAGCACCGGTAAAGCCCTTTTTAGTTGCATCGGGCTTTATCATCGTAAAAGTTCTGTTACTCATAATGTTTCTTAAATTGGCGCAAAAGTAATGCTAATGGGCTTTTCTAATTACAATTGCGAAATTTTTTGTTTTCTTTGATCTCCCCGATTTTGCTGATACGGCTTAACATATCCTAAACGAAAACCGCCCGGACGATACTAAAATTATTTTGACTAAGTGATGGGAAACGTGCAATTTTGCGCCACTTATGCAATCGATCCAGAATTTATATCCGTTATTGGAACAACCCAAAAAGATTGTCATCACCATGCATCAAAAACCTGATGGTGATGCAATGGGATCGGCCTTAGGTCTTTACAATTTTCTCATTCAACTGAACCATGAGGTTACGGTAATTTCTCCAACCAATTGGGCTAAATTTTTAAACTGGATGCCCGGTTGTGCGCTCGTAAAAGATTTTGAAGCCAACCGCGATCTTTGTGAACAGATTATTGTGGAAGCGGAAATATTGTTCTGCCTTGATTTTAATGTCCTGCACCGTACAAAGGGAATGGAAAAGATTTTAACCGAAGTGAACTGCATCAAAGTTTTGATTGATCATCATGAACAGCCACAAACTCAATCTTTCAATTTTGGCATAAGTATTCCATCAAAAAGCTCAACGGCCGAAATGGTTTATGATTTCATTTGCGGACGCAATCACAGGTCGTTGTTGAATAAAGCCGTTGCCACCTGCCTGTACACCGGCATTTTAACGGATACGGGTTCATTCAGATTCAGCAGCACAACGCCGCAGGTACACCGGGTAGTGGCAGACCTGACGGAAACGGGCATTGATCACACAAAGATTTTCGAAAATCTGTTTGACAATTTTTCTGAAGGAAGGCTGCGTTTTATTGGAAATGCACTGCTGCATCATCTCGAAGTTTTTTATGAATACAACACTGCTTTCATGGCCATTCCAAATAAAGATCTGTTGAAATACGAGATTAAGACGGGCGATACGGAAGGACTGGTAAATTATCTACTCACCATTGAAGGGATTAAAATGGGCGCATTACTCATTGACCGCTACGAAGAAAGGAGATGGAGCTTCCGAAGTAAGGGTGAGTTTGACGTGAATGAGTTGGCAAGAAAATATTTTGAAGGCGGCGGCCATAAAAACGCGGCTGGCGGAAGAAGCAGCAAAAGTTTTGATCAAAATGTGCAGCATTTTAAAGAAGTAATAAAACAATACGAACAACAATTACAATAACAATCAATGAAAAAAATCCTTTTAGCAGGCTTTGCACTGGTTACAATTGCAACTTCCTGTCAAAGCAATTACGACAAAACGCCATCCGGATTGGTTTATAAGGTTTACCCCGGAAAAGGTGGTGACAGCTTAAAGCCGGGCGATATCGTGAAGTTTAAAGTGCAGTTTTATCTGACCGACCGTAACGGCAAAAAAGATTCTTTGCTGAGCGCCGAAACTTCAATGCCCAACTATACTGCAGTGGATACCTCAGAGCGGGCGAAATATTCTTTCATGGAGATTTTCCCGCAGTTGCGAAGCGGCGACAGCGCGGTGGTGATCATGAACGTAGATAGCCTGCGCGCAAAAAGCATGGTAGATCCTAATGACAGTGTGGTATTTGTGAAAGGCAGCAACATAAAATGTTATTTGAAAATTCTGAATGATTTTAAAGACCAGGAAGCCGCGCTTGCTGACTACAACAAAGAAGCAGAGGCTGAAAATCAGCGTGAGATCAAACAGGTGGAAGAATACATGGCGAAAAATAATTTCAAAGGCGAAAAAACAAAAAGCGGCGCGTTTGTGGTGATTGAACAGCCGGGCGATGCCAGCGTAAAAGCTGATTCCGGAATGGTTGCAACCATTATGTACAGAGGAAAACTGATGTCAAACGGGCTGGTATTCGATACCAACATGGATTCTACAAAAGGTCATACTGATCCCATCATTGTTAACGTGGGCGCAAGAGGTGTAATCCAGGCGTGGGAAGAAGCACTTCCTTATTTTGGAAAGGGTGCCAAAGGAAAAATTTTCGTTCCCGCTTTCCTTGGTTATGGATCAATGGGTGCACCTCCGGACATCATGCCTTATGCAAATCTCGTATTCGATATGGAAGTATTGGATGTAAAACCCGCCCCTCCGGCTGCTTCCGGACCGGCTATTCCCCAACGATAAATATTGAAGCACTGCTTCGTTGGAAATATAAATGCTTTAAGGGCGATCCTCGTGGTCGCTCTTTTGTTTTAACGGCCCCGGCCGGATTTTTTATTCCTTCCGATGATGAATCTGTTAAATCACCGGATTTTCAAATGGAATGCTCAATTTGACCGATGCCGCCGCTCCCCTGTTTTCCATCAAAAATGTACATTTGTTTTATGAGAATCTCATTTTTCATTTTATTGTTGTTCGTATCACTCGTTTCATTCAGCCAGTATTTGCCGGCAGATGTTCAAACTGATTTTGCAAGCAAGCAAAACAGGGAAGCGCTGCGAAAAAAAATGATCGATACTTCCATCAACCTCAACCTGAAATTGCCACTTGCAGATTCTACCGAAGGCGAATGGATAGATGCGTTCTGGGCAATGGAACTTTTACGGGTGAAAAATGATTTCACCGAAAGAAAACTAACCGAAGCCTGGAAAAAAGCCGCAACGCTTTCAGAAGATTTCCAAAGCAATTTACTCGAAGTTTCCTTCAGCCTCTATCCGAAGGTTTTTAAAGAGCAAGCTTATGCACTTCTCCAAAAAACCAGTTCGATTCCCGTTTTTGTAATTGCCGCCGAATATGTGATGGATGGAGGAATTGGCGAATCGGACAAAGTAAAAATTGCTTCGCTTATCCCAGGAAAATTCCCCGATATCAACGACAACAGGTTAACAATCCTGGCGATGCGTTTAGAAGACGGAAATGAAGAGAGAAATACGCCCCCGCTGGCAGACCTGTTTGACAAAGAATTTCTACCGGGTAAAACGGTGATCTATAGCTTGCAAAGAAAAAACCGGAACTATACCGGCCTCGTTATCATCAGAAAAGCAGATGGCAGCTTCGCCAAAAATGAGGACGGAAGTTTGTTCGCCGTTCCACAGCTTGCAAAAGCCATCACCGGATTTCCATTTTATATAACCAATGGCAATACGCCACAGGGAATTTACAGATGGACAGGATCGGAGGTTTCAAAATTAAAGCTGATCGGACCCACTCCCAATATTCAGATGGTACTTCCGGTGGAAGTAAATCCGCTAACTTATTTTAATGATAGCAGTCTCATAAGCACAGTATGGACTAAGGATCTATATGCACGACAATTACCGGTTTCCTGGAAGAACTATGAAGGTATTTATGAAGCCTTCTATTCCGGATCTGTCGGCAGAAATTCGATCATTATGCATGGAACAACGGTTGATCCGGGCTACTACAAAAATGAAACTTATTTTCCGCAAACGCCTTCACTTGGCTGCTTGTGCAGTTACGAAGAATGGGACGATTCGGGCCGAAGAACATTAAGCTATATGCAGGAAATCGTTGATGAAACGAGGAAATTAGATGCGTCCGAAGGGTATGTGGTGGTAATAGACCTCGATGATGAAAACAAACAGGTAACGGCAACAGATATATCCGAAGCAGTACGATCAGCAGAACTTCGATTGCTAACGGCAGAACGATAAAGATCATGACTAATATTCCATTGGCAGAAAGAATGCGGCCAAAGCAACTGGATGATCTTGCGGGCCAGCAACATCTCACCGGAACCGGTAGCATATTAAGAACGGCAGTCACCGGAAAATCGCTTCCCTCGATCATTCTCTGGGGGCCGCCGGGAGTTGGCAAAACCACCATCGCAAATATCATTGCCAATGTGTTGGAAATGCCATTTTATCAGCTCAGTGCAATAAGCAGTGGAGTTAAAGACATAAGAGAGGTGATTGAACAGGCGTCGAAACAAGGAAAGGCGATTGTTTTCATTGACGAAATTCATCGTTTCAACAAGGGACAGCAAGACGCGCTGCTGGGAGCGGTTGAAAAAGGAATCATCACCCTGATCGGAGCCACTACTGAAAATCCTTCATTTGAGGTAAATGCCGCCTTGCTAAGCCGTTGCCAGGTTTACGTTTTAAAACCATTGCAAGCTGACGATCTGCTGCAACTCGTATACAAAGCCTTGCAGGATGATGAAATATTGAAGCAATATCAGGTTGAATTGAAAGAAACAGATGCATTGATCAACCTCTCAGGTGGCGATGCAAGAAAGCTTTACAACCTTCTGGAATTGGCGGTTACTGCGGCCATCCCGACAGAAAAGCTGGTTATTGATGACAGCTACGTGATGAGCGTGGCACAGAGGCGGGTTGCGTTGTATGACAAGAAAGGCGAACAGCATTACGATATCATTTCGGCCTTCATAAAAAGTATGAGGGGTAGCGATCCCAACGGCGCCGTTTATTGGCTGGCAAGAATGATTGAAGGCGGAGAAGAAGTGAAATTTATTGCGAGACGAATGTTGATCTTTGCGGCGGAAGACATCGGCAATGCCAATGCGAATGCCCTCCTGCTTGCCAACGCCTGTTTTGATGCGGTACATAAGATTGGATATCCGGAATCGAGAATCATCTTATCGCAATGCGCCATTTATCTTGCCACGAGTGTGAAAAGCAATGCTTCCTATATGGCAATCGGGGAAGCTTTATCTGCGATACACAATTTCGGTGATCTTCCCGTTCCGCTCCATCTGCGCAATGCTCCCACTTCCCTGATGAAAGATCTTAACTATGGAAAAGACTATCAATACAGCCATTCCTATGAAGGTAATTTTAAAGAACAGGAATACCTTCCTGACAAATTGAAAGGAACCGCCTTTTATAAACCCGGCAATAATGCTAAGGAAGAAGAAATCAGAAAAAGGCTGAGAAATTGGTGGAACAATAAATACCGTTACTGAGCAACTGCATCAGGAGAAAATACGACAGCTATCCCATATTATGAAAAACCTTACTCACGTCTTCATCCTGTTCGAGCCGTTCGATTAATTTACTTACTTCTTCTGCCTGTTCATCTGACACCGGAACCAGGGTACCGGGTATCCATTCAATTTCAGAACTTATGGGCGTAATTCCTTTGTCTTCCAATGCTTTTTGCATATTTCCAAAATCATTAAACGCACAACGTAACACCAACACATGTTCATCGTTTTCGGTTGTGCTTTCCCCCATTTCTTCCAAACCGAAATCAATCAGTTCAAATTCCAGTGATTCGGGATCAATGCCTTCAGGATTGAGCTTGAATACCCCCATTTTTTTAAACTGAAAACTCACACTTCCACTGTTTCCCAGGCTTCCATGTCCTTTGTTGAAATGACTTTTTACGTTTGCTACCGTTCTCACATGATTATCGGTGGCAGTTTCCACGAGAATCGCTACTCCATGAGGACCATAGCCTTCATAAAGAATTTCATCGTAATTGTCCATTTCCTTGCCGGTAGCTCTTTTTATAGCCGCTTCTACCCTGTCTTTCGGCATGTTAACGCTTTTTGCGTTTTGCATACAGCGACGTAGGGCGGGATTGGTGGCAGGATCAGGGCCGCCGGCTTTTACGGCAATGGCTATTTCCTTTCCAATACGTGTAAACTGCTTTGCCATCCTGTCCCAACGGGCAAACATGGTAGCCTTTCTAACTTCAAATATTCTTCCCATAATAAAAAGTTCTAAACCGGTTTAATGAGGCTGTAAATCTCCGTGGTTTGATTTTTTAAAAACCGTTGCAAAATTAAGAGATATCGCAATAAAATCTGCCCGGTTTTACCTCCGTTTAGCAATTTTATTTTTTCCAGTCACCAAAGGTTTTCAGAAGAAAGCTAAAAAAAAGCCGCCCTTTCGGACGGCTTAAAAACTTATCAATCGGCTACCGATTCATCGGTTCCTTTACTGAAATACCTGATGGCAAAATAAACGAAATGTAATATGGCAAATACCATAGAGAAATAAAACAGTCCGGTATCCTGCTTTCCTACCGGAGTGGTATTGTGGTGTGCCAGCGCAAGTACGGCCAGCAATACACCCAATGAAATGCCGCAAATACTTATAATCTTCTGATCTCTTCTATGCAGCTTGCCCCTGTTTAACTGGCTTTTCTTTACGCCATAAACGATGTAGATGTCAAGCCCGATCAGCATCCAAACGATCAGCCTGATCCAGGTGTCAAATGGAAGGAAAACCATCATGCCGAGACAAACTAAAATTCCGAGCAGCGGCACCAGGGGAACGAATGGCACTCTGAATGCACGGGGTGCATCTTTCATTTTAGAGCGCATAACCAGGACTCCTGCGCACACCAGAATGAACGCGAACAGCGTACCGATACTTGTCATTTCCCCAACAATCCGTCCGGGAACGAAGGCGGCAAACAGGCTCACAAAAAGCATGAACAACAAGTTTGACTTGTAGGGTGTACGGCGTTTTGGATGAATATCAGAAAAAACTTTGGGCAACAATCCGTCAACACTCATCGAATAAAATACGCGGCTTTGTCCTAACAGCATCACGAGGATTACCGAAGAATATCCGAGAAGAATGGCAATGATGATGGCGGTGTTTAACCATGGATAATCAGGCTGTGGAACAGTACCGTTTACCATTGGTCCCATATAATCAATTGCTGTGGCAACCGGTGCCAGTTCACCACCTTCAAAATTGGAATAATGCGTAACGCCCGTCATAACATAGGCAAATAAGATGTACAGAACTGTACAGATCGCTAGTGAACCGAGGATGCCGATGGGCATCGCTTTTCGCGGATTTTTTGTTTCCTGCGCCGCTGTCGAGACCGCATCAAATCCGATATAAGCAAAGAAAACAACTGCAGCCGCACGGATCACACCGGTCCAACCGAATCGTCCAAATTCGCCTTCATTTGGCGGAATCAAAGGATGATGGTTTTCAGGTCTGATATAATTAAATCCGATCACAACAAACACGATAACGATCGCCACCTTCAGAATAACGATGAAACCATTAACCCAGGCCGATTCGCTTGTGCCTCTGATCAGGATCAACGACATAATCACTACGATAAAAACGGCGGGCAGATTTAATATCCCGCCATCGAAGGGCGTCGTCATCAGTTCAGCAGGAAGGGAAACACCAAAAGAAGACAGAAGCTTCCCGAAATAACCAGACCAGCTTGACGCAACGGTTGCCGCACCAACGGCATATTCAAGCACAAGATCCCAACCAATAACCCATGCAATAAATTCACCCATTGTGGCATAGGAATAAGTGTAGGCGCTTCCCGCAACAGGAATCATGGAAGCAAATTCGGCGTAACACAAGCCTGCAAGGCCACATCCGACAGCAGCGATAACAAAGGAGATCATAATCCCCGGACCTGCGTAATTTGCTGCCGCCATACCCGTAATTGAAAATAGTCCGGCCCCAATGATCGCACCGATACCTAAAGCGATAAGAGATACAGAAGTAAGGGTTCGTTTTAATGAATCCGCACCCGTTTCCGATGCTTCATTTAGCAAGACCGATAGAGGCTTTCTGACAAATAAACTCATAAGTAGAGAATTAGAAAATTTCAAAATCCGTTTTAATCCGAAAAACGAAGGCGAAAAATAGTGATTAATTTTTGTTCAACTCGAAAATTTTTACAAATGCCCCTCTTTGATTACCGAATAATATATTTCTCTATATTGCGACAATTATAAATTTGATGATGAAGCTTAAGGGAAACTTGACTTTTTATATCATAGTTGCAATGATTGTTGGCGCTATGGTAGGATATATCGTATTCAAAAACGGCTCTCCTGATTTTGTACATTCGTTTTCAATAAATATTAACTTATTAACGACCATCTTTTTACGGCTCGTTCAAATGATCATTGCGCCACTCGTATTTTCAACGCTCGTAGTAGGAATTGCCAAATTGGGAGATTTGAAAACCGTTGGCCGTGTTGGAGGAAAAGCCTTGCTTTGGTTCATCACCGCAAGCCTGGCGAGTTTATTTCTCGGAATGATCCTCGTTAACCTTACCAGGCCCGGCGATGGTCTCGACCTGAGTACGGTGCATCCCGATCAGATCAAATCAATTGCAGGAAATACGCAGAGCTTCACCCTTCAGAATTTCATTGAACACCTGTTTCCGAAAAGCGTAATACAGGCGATGGCAACGAATGAAATTTTACAGATTGTAATCTTTTCTATCTTCTTTGGCGTTGCTGCGGCGGCTCTCGGCGATTATGGAAAAATTGTAGTGAAAGCACTCGAAGCTTTCTCCCACATCATCCTAAAAATGGTTACTTATGTGATGTGGTTTGCTCCTCTCGGTGTATTTGGAGCAATTGCAGCGGTGATTGCCGTAAACGGATTGGAAATATTTATCTTCTATGCCAAATATTTCGCTTTTTTCTTACTTGGAATCGCTGCACTCTGGATCTTGCTGGTAATCGTTGGATTTATTATCCTGAAAAAGAAAATGCCTTCTTTGTTGCGGCACATCGTTCAACCGCTGATTATCGCATTCAGTACCACTTCAAGCGAAGCGGTATTCCCAAGGCTGACTGAGGAACTGGAACGTTTTGGCTGCAAAAATAAAATTGTGGCATTCGTTTTACCATTAGGATATTCCTTCAACCTCGACGGCAGCATGATGTATATGACCTTTGCCAGCATCGCTATTGCACAAGCTTATGGAATTCATCTCGACATCGGTACACAAATTACCATGCTGCTGGTGTTGATGCTGACAAGTAAAGGCATTGCAGGCGTACCAAGGGCTTCTTTGGTGGTTGTTTTGGCAACCTGTGCCATGTTTGATATTCCTCCGGAAGGAGTAGCTTTGATCTTGCCAATCGATCATTTTTGTGATATGTTTAGAAGTATGACAAACGTGTTGGGCAATTCTCTGGCGACTTCCGTAGTTAGCAAATGGGAGCATGAACTGGAGTGAAACTATATTACTAAAAAAAATTACCTGAGATAATGTTATCATCAATTTTATTGAGCTTCGATTGGCACCAGTTGTTAAATCCGCAGTTTTATATCGACAACGGAGGATTGTGGTTGCTCGTTTTTATCATCTTTGCCGAAACCGGATTGATGGTGGGATTTTTTCTGCCCGGAGATTCGCTCTTGTTTGTTGCAGGAATATTTGCCAATAAGCTCGCTGCCTCGGTTTATAACACCAACAATACCTCTGATGTTGTAAATCTTTTGTTTGTAATTGTGTTGTGTGCAATTGCAGGAATTCTCGGAAACATGGTTGGATATTGGTTTGGAAAAAAAATCGGCCCGTCGATGTTTCAATGGAAAGACCGGTTCATTTTCAAACATAAATATCTGGTACAGGCAAAGGAATTTTATGATAAACACGGAGGCGGTGCGATTGTGTTTGCCAGGTTTCTTCCACTCATCAGAACCTTCGCTCCCATCGTAGCTGGAATTGTCGGAATGGAAAGAAAGAAGTTTATGTTTTACAACGTGGTAGGATCTATTGCCTGGGTTTCATCAATGCTTGCGGCCGGTCATTATCTCTACAAATTCTTTATCGATAAATACCAGTTTGACCTGACGGCGCATCTCGAACTCATCGTTCTTTGCATTGTGCTGATCACCACTGCGCCTGTACTGATAAAGATCTTTACAAAACCGAAAAACAAAGTAGTGTAAAGGGTTGGATCAGAAGAAAAATATTACGCGGTTTCTCATTATCCGTTTTTCTTCAATCGGTGATATTGTGCTTACAACTCCCGTAATCCGTTGTTTAAAGCAACAAGTAGCAGGGGCAGAAGTACATTATCTTACCAAAAAAAGTTACCGGACGATTCTGGCTTCCAACCCTTACATCGATCAACTGCATTTTTTGGAAGATAGCTGGAGCGAAACAATAAAACCGCTGCAAAAGGCCGGTTTTGATTATATCATTGATTTGCACCATAATCTGAGGACAATGCGGATCAAACTCGGATTGCGAAAGGTCAAAAGCTTTTCCTTTGACAAACTGAATATGGGAAAATGGCTGCTCACGAATCTGAAAATAAACCGGCTGCCCACTCTTCATATTGTTGACCGTTATCTCGCCACTACAAAAACGTTTGGCGTTACGAATGACGGCAACGGCTTAGATTACTTTATTCCAAAGGAAGATGAAGTTCCGTTTACAGCCTTGCCCACCAGCCACCAGGCAGGATACATCGGTCTCGTAATCGGAGCGGCTTATGCCACCAAACAATTGCCGGTTCACAAACTGAAGGAGCTTTGCAATTTGATTGAACACCCGGTAATTTTATTAGGAGGTCCGGAAGATAAGCAGGCAGGCGATGAAATCGCAATGATTGATCCGGTAAAAATTTACAATGCCTGCGGAAAATTCAACTTAAATGAAAGTGCAGATCTTGTAAGAAAATCCAAGCTTATTATCACGCACGACACCGGTTTAATGCATATTGCAGCCGCATTCAGAAAGAAAATTCTTTCCGTTTGGGGAAATACCGTGCCCGAATTTGGGATGACACCCTATTACGGAAATCATCCGGTAAATCAGTCCCTGTTTGAAATAAAAGATCTCTATTGCCGTCCGTGTAGCAAGATCGGCTATAAGAAATGTCCGCAAAAACATTTCAAGTGCATGGAAATGCAGGATATGCAACTGATAAAAAGCAGGGCTGAAAAAGAAGCGCTCTGAATGCACCGGCAACAACAGCTATTACATCAAAATAAAAACCGCTCATCAGTTTCATCATTGTCTATGTTTTGCAGTTGACCGGTTTTGTAACCGCGAATAAAAAAGCCGTACGCCAATGCGAACGACCTTTTACCGATTACCAAAAATGGTATTACTAACCTTCCGTTACAATAAACGTAATCGATTGCTTCTGACGATAGATAACGTTTCTTCCATTCTGTACAGCCGGCTGCCATTTGGGACTTTTCCTGAGTACGCGAACGGCTTCCTCTGCCGTTCCAAATCCCGGATCGTTAACCGCCTTTATTTCGGAAATATTACCGTCTTTATCAACGAGGAATGACACGACAACGGTATATTTTGCCGGAGGTGCGCCGTTTTCCACCGGCAGATTACTGTTTAAATTTCTTTCGAGAAATTTTGTCCATGCTGACCTTCCCCCGGGGAATTTTGCCTCAATCTGCACGATGGTGAAGATCTCTTCATTAGCCACTGCTCTTGTTTTCGGAGCTTCCACACCACCGGTGGTTTCTTCAACAGGAGGTGCCACGAGGTCTGTGTTAACTCCTGCCTGATCGATGGTTCCAATTTTCGTATTCACCAACTGATCCTGTTCGGGTAACTGTTCGTCATTTTTCATCAATTCATCTTTAACCACATCGGGGACTGTAAACCGTTTAATTTCAGGCGTTGGCTGTTCAACTTTCTGAGGAGGCGGAGGCGGCGTCACAGTCTTCTCTTCCGGCGGCACATTTTCAAGGATAAAGGGTTCAACGTACATTGGCTCGATCCCGGATCCTCTCCCGCTTCCGGCGATAGCATTAAGCATTACAAAAAGCGATACAAGGACGGTCATTGCACCCATCGCAATTATCAGCCGCCTTCCATAAGTTTTTCTCAAGTCATAAGCACCGTACTGTTTGTTTCTGCCCTCAAAAAGAATATCGAGCAGGTCGGCTTGTAGTATCTGTTGTATTTCCATGGTTTAAGTTTTTATTGGTTATATCCTAAATCCTTATTGCCCTGAGATGCAAAATTTTTGGTAATGAAACAGGGATGCGAATACTTATGTATTCATATCCCCTTTCTAATACTAAAATGCAGCAGGAGGCTTTTTCCATAAAAACTTTCAAACAAAATGGAAACTTTTTGGGGAACAAAAACAAGCGGCATAGCCGGAAATAAATAAAGGCTGCCTTTTTGAGACAGCCTTTATTCTTAATTATGAATTCTATGTTTACTGGTCTGTTACCACGAAGGTGATCGGTTGTTTCTGGCGGTAGATAACGTTTCTTCCGTTTTGTACGGCGGGAGTCCATTGCGGGCTTTTCTTCAGTACACGGATCGCTTCATCGGCAGTTCCATATCCCGGATCGTTAAGCGCCTGGATTTCGGAAATGTTACCGTTTTTATCCACGAGGAACGATACTACTACGGTATATTTTGCCGGTGGTGCACCGTTATCAACGGGAACATTACTGTTGAGGTTCCTTTCGAGAAACTTCGTCCATGCCGATGTTCCACCCGGAAATTTAGCCTGTATCTGCACGGTTTTAAATTCTTTATCGTAATCTTCAACCTGTGCCTTGGGTGCTTCTACCACACCGGTACTTTTTTCAACCGGAGGTGCTACGATATCGGTCTTAATACCTTCCTGGTTGATGGTTCCGATTTTTGTATCCACCAATTGTTCTTGTTCCGGTGGTTTTTCTTCGGGTTTCACTTCCTCATCTTTTACAACTTTTGGTGGCGTGAACTTAGTGATTTCCACCTTTGGCGGCTCTACTTTTGGCGGCGGTGGTGGTGGTGGCGGTTCAGGTTTTTTCTCTTCCACTACTTTTTCCAGTTGCACGTCTTGCACCAACAACGGTTTATTGTCGTTGGTTTCCTTGCCGCCGGAAAATGCGGTTACGAGAAAAGCCAGGGCCACGAGCGCCATCATACAACCTATGGCTATGAAGAGCCTTCTTTTGTAGGTTTTACGCAGCTCATAAGCGCCATACTGCTTGTTTCGCCCCTCGAACAATATGTCGAGGATATCGGCACTTAAAATCTTATTTACTTCCATAATTCAGGATTTAATTCAGTTTTATCTATTCCGGATTATTTTGCTGCTGTTGGAGCCGGAGCTTCACCCTCAGTTGCCTTCATTAAAGCAATTTCTGCCGGAAACAAGGTAGATACAAGTGCATACCTTTTGATGACATTTATCGCCATTTCATCCAGAATATTCACTACATTTCTATAGGTACTCTCATCACCCGGCTTGATGATCACTACGAGATCACTTGAATCTGTAGTTCTCTTTTTGTTAATGATCTCATCTCTGATTCCTTTGAAGCTCGTGGCTTTAAAGTTTGATCCATCCGGATTTAAGATTCCTTCATAATAGAAGACGTTATTGTCTTTACCGAGAAGGATGGTGAGCGAACCTGATTCCTTTGCTTTGTTCTGCTGCTCAGGAGTAACCCTGTCGTCGGGCAGGAACAACCGCATGGCGGTCGGCTGGCTCATGGTGGTTGTAAAGATAAAAAATGTGATCAGAAGGAATCCAAGATCCACCATTGGGGTAAGATCGACCCTCGTAGACAGTTTTTTACCTTTTTTGACGCCCGGGCCTTTTTTCTTGCCACCGCCTTCATTGGTCTGCATTTCTGCCATGGTTCAAAAAATTTTATTGTTATCAAATTTTAGTCTTCCGAACCGCCCTGTTTAAACAGATCAGTTCCTGCCGGTACACTTTCAGGATTGGTTACCATCTGGAATTTAAAGAAGTCGTTTCGCTTCAGGGCATCAATCACATTTTTAAATGCGACATACTTTGCCTCATTATCTCCTTTGAAGATCAGGTTAGGTTCCTTTTTTCCCTGATAGGTTTCCTGTACGGCGCGCAGCCAATCCACCATTTCGTTGTTGGCCGAATCTTTAATTGGAATACCCGGCAAATTTTTCGCGTTCATATCATCCTTACTCATCCTGGCCTCCTGCTTGAGTTGGCTGAGCGGAACACCGATTAAGGGTGCCTGAACAAGCGCATCGACTTCAGCATCTGATAGCCCGAGGTTTCTTGTTGTGTTGAGATAGGAGATCATTTGCCGTTTGTTGTCCAGATCATCTTTTGTGTCGCTCATCGACAAATAAGCCTGGTTGTCTTTATTGAGCGTGATCATCACTACGTTGGTTTCCGGAGCAATTTTGGAAGCCACCGAATTCGGTGTGTTTACCGGTACCGCTTCAGAAGGTTTAAACTTCGTAGCAAGGATAAAAAATGTCAGCAACAAAAAGGCCACGTCACACATCGCCGTCATATCAACGTGGGTACTCTTTCGTGGAATTTTCGGTCTTGCCATTTTTTAATTTTTTTCTTTAATATTTCAACTAATACTAAGATGCAATTGTCACATCATTCCATAAAACAACTCTGATTTTTTTTCAGAATTATTTATAATTGGCTGCAAAGCTCTGCGTAAGCGTAAAACCGGATTCATCAATGCCATAAGTAATACCATCAATACGGGTAGTGAAGATGTTGTAGAACACGATGGCTACAGCAGAGGTACCAATACCAAGTGCCGTATTGTAAAGAGCTTCCGCAATACCTTGTGACAGTTTTTGAGCCGCTTCACCACCGCCGCTTTCACCAAGGGCAGAGAACGCACGGATCATTCCCATTACCGTTCCCAACAGACCCACAAGGGTTGCGATGGTAGCGATAGTAGAAAGGAACACAAGGTTTTTTTCCAGCATCGGCAGTTCAAGAGAAGTTGCTTCTTCCACTTCTTTCTGGATGTTTAAAACTTTCTGGTCTGTAGTAAGTTCCGTATTACCAATCATTTCTTTGTATTTACGCAAACCGGCTTTCATTACATTACCTACAGATCCTTTTTGCCTGTCGCACTCAGCCATAGCTTTATCCACATCTTTATTGGCAAGGTGATATTGCACCTTACGGATGAATTCTGCAACATTTCCACTTCCGGTAGCCTTTGTCACCGTTAGAAATCTTTCGAAGATAAAGGTGAGGGTGGTCAAGAAGGTACCAATAAGGATCGGTACAATAATTCCTCCTTCATACATCTGTGCAAAATTGTTTTTCGCTCCTAAGTGATTCGGCCAAAACCAATGACTGGGATCAGGATCAGGTTGCGTAAAATTGTTCGGACTACCGATGACATACCTCCAAATCACATATCCAAGTATTATGCATAAAAACGGGGCGATCCAGGAAATTGAGTTCCCTTTTCTTCTAGGTTGTACGGAAGTTGCTGTGCTTTTTGTCGCTGCTGTCGCAGTTGGTTTAATCTCAGCCATGACACAATTTAATTTTTAGGTTATTTAAAACAGGAATTAAAAAATAAAGTACAATTCTACATAAAAATCACTTCAAATAACAAGTTTTATTTTAATTATTTTAACAGAGACGAAAATTTCTTGTTTTTAATTGTCATAAAGCTTCCTATCCCGGATTTTCAATGAAAGAAAGAGCGTAAATTATAGAAATTATTTGAAGAATCACGATTTTTCCACCTTTATAATTTCGTTGTCCCTTGATTTTCACAGGCTTTATGGAATAAACCGCCTAACCTGCAAAAATTCAGTCGTTTACGGCATCGTGAAACAAGGATAAAACCGTAAAACCACACCTACTTTTCACTGATCTTCCCGTCGCAAAAAGAATAAAAGAATTCATTGAAAGATAAGGTTTGAAGCACAACCTTATTCCCGATGATGGATTGTATATAAAGGCCTTTCATCCTCCTTTCGGATACCTGCCGTTAAGCAGCGTAAATTAACTGATCAACTTAGCTTCCCGATTTCCGCATTTGTTTATATTTATTGATCAATCCGTTGGTGCTGCTATCGTGCGATTGAACGGCGGAATCATCCTCTAACTCAGGCAGAATTTTTTTAGCGAGTTGTTTTCCCAATTCAACGCCCCATTGATCAAAGCTGTAGATGTTCCAGATAACGCCCTGAACAAATATCTTATGTTCATATAACGCAATGAGACTGCCCAACGAGCGTGGTGTGATTTTCTGCAGCAGGAAGGAATTGGTAGGCCGGTTTCCTTCAAAAACTTTAAAAGGTAAAACCTTCTTTATTTCTTCAGCATTTTTGCCTTCTTTTTCGAGTTCTTCCCTTAC
The DNA here is from genome assembly GCA_023423835.1 of Bacteroidota bacterium. Classification (GTDB taxonomy): domain Bacteria; phylum Bacteroidota; class Bacteroidia; order Chitinophagales; family Chitinophagaceae; genus JAFAEW01. The sequence continues at coordinate 15,976 of JAFAEW010000001.1, forward strand.
CTCTGATTCATTTTTTCCCTTCATCAGTGCCTCTGTCTGTGCAAAATAATTACTGAGTAAAATAAGATGATGCTCGCCCACGGGATTATGGGAAATAGCAGGAGCAATAAAATCACACGGAATCAGCACCGTTCCCTGGTGAATAAGCTGGTAAAATGCGTGCTGCCCGTTGGTGCCCGGTTCTCCCCAGATTACAGGCCCCGTATTGTAGCGAACATGATTGCCGTTTCGATCAACGGACTTTCCATTGCTCTCCATATTTCCCTGTTGAAAATAAGTGGCAAAACGATGCATATACTGATCGTAGGGCAGAATGGCTTCTGTTTGTGACCTGAAAAAATCGGTATACCAGATGCCAATTAAGGCCATTACAACCGGTATATTCGTTTCAAAGCTTTGGGTCTTGAAATATTCATCCACTTCAAACGCTCCCATTAATAAATCTTCAAAGTTTTCGTACCCGATGGTTAAGGCAATGGATAATCCGATTGCACTCCAGAGAGAGTATCTTCCGCCTACCCAATCCCAGAATTCGAACATGTTTTTTGTATCGATTCCAAACGCTTCTACCGCCTTTTCATTGGTTGACAAAGCCACGAAATGTTTTGCTATATGTCTTTCATCTTTTGCATGATCGAGCAACCACTTTCTCGCCGTCTGCGCATTGGTCATCGTTTCCTGCGTAGTAAAGGTTTTCGATGCCACCAGAAACAGTGTTTCTTCCGGGTTTACTTTTTTCAATGTTTCCGCTATCTGCGTTCCGTCTACATTGCTTACGAAATAAGGAGTGATACCTTCCTTCCAATAAGGCTTCAATGCTTCCGTTACCATTTGCGGCCCGAGATCACTTCCCCCGATGCCGATATTTACCACAAATTTTATCGGCTTTCCGGAATATCCTTTCCATTCTCCCGAATGAACAGCCACACAAAATTCTTTCATTTGCTTTTGCACCTGTTCCACCTGCGGCATCACGTCCTTTCCTTCACTCATAACCGGCTTTCCCGAAAAATTTCGCAGCGCCGTATGAAGCACCGACCGACCCTCTGTTTCATTGATGATTTCTCCTGAAAACATTGCGTCTATTGCATCCCGCAGTTTACATTCATGTGCCAGTTGCAGCAAAAGCTGCAGGGATTTTTCGGTGATAATGTTCTTTGAATAGTCGAAATAAATATCCTGAAATGAGAGCGAAAACCGTCTTGATCTTTCGGGATCGGCATCAAACAGTGCCCGCATCTTCTGACGCTGCATTTCTTCTTCGTAATGCTTCTTCAGCAGCAGCCACGCCTGTGTAGTGGTGGGATTAACTTTTGGGAACATAATCTTATTGATAGGAGTTATAAAATCTATTGTTACAGTTTTTTAATCAAACTACATACCTTATCCACCATTTCACTGGTAATATTCAGATGGGTAACCATCCTTAACTGCTGCGTACCAATGGACCCTACAAGAATGCCGTTTTCCCTGAAAACCGCCGATAACTGTTGGGCCGTGTATTTTCCGCCGGCAGAGAAAATAATAATATTGGTCTCAACGGGCAAAAGCGAGCTTACGAAAGGCTTTCCCAACAAGGAAGCGCCGATCTCTTTTGCATGCGCATGATCATCAGTCAACCTCTCGATATTATGATCGATAGCATAGAGTCCTGCGGCGGCAATATATCCCGCCTGACGCATTCCTCCGCCAAACAATTTCCGGACTCTTCTTGCATGTGCAATAAATTCCTTGTTACCGAGAAGTACGGATCCTACAGGAGCGCCGAGACCTTTACTCAGACAGATTGAAATGCTGTCAAATGTATCTCCATACCAAACCGGATCTTCATTGTTCGCAACAATTGCATTAAAAAGGCGGGCGCCATCGAGATGAAGCTTCAACTGATTCTGAACACATACATTTTTTATCTTCGTTATTTCCTCAGTATTGTAGCAGGA
>JAFAEW010000006.1 GCA_023423835.1 Bacteroidota bacterium
ATCAAAGGTACCACAACCGGTACGGCCGCCGCAGCAGACGGTACATTTCGGATCTCGGTAAAACCGGGAGATGTACTCGTGTTTTCTGCAGTTAACTTTGGTTCTACCGAAGTCACAGTTGAAAATCAAACCAACCTTGATGTTACCCTTACCAGAACAGCCGGAACGATTGAAGAAGTGGTGGTTACGGCTTTGGGTATCCGGAGAAACAGAAATACCTTACCATATGCCGCGCAGCAGGTTTCGAGCGATGAGATCACGAAAACGAGAACCGAAAATTTTGCGGATGCCTTGTCCGGAAAAGTTGCCGGTCTGCAGATCAAACAGAACAACAATCTCGGCGGTTCAACCAATATTGTACTGAGAGGTACGAAATCAATCAGCGGCAGTAATCAGGCACTGATCGTAGTAGACGGTGTGCCGGTAAACAATTCAAACTTCAATTCCTCCGACCAGGTACAGGGATTTGAAGGATACGATTTTGGTAATACCGGAGCAGATGTAAATCCCGACGACATTCAATCTGTGAATGTGCTGAAAGGAGCGGCAGCCACCGCCTTATACGGCAGCCGTGCCTCAAATGGTGTGATTCTTATTACCACAAAGAAAGGAAGGAAAGGTTTGGGAATCAGTGTAAACATTGGCGGTGCAACCGGTTGGATGGACAAAAGCACCTGGATAAAATATCAGCATGAATATGGATCCGGTTATTACGATCCCGATTATTACACTTACTCTGATGCTCCGCCTTCTCCGGACTCTCATTTTTGGTATTTTGATGTAAATGGTGATGGGGTAGGCGACCTGGTAGTTCCCACCACCGAAGATGCCTCCTTCGGCGCGCATTTCGATCCCAGCCTGATGGTCTATCAATGGGATGCATTTGATCCTTCTTCTCCCAATTATCTCAAACCAACACCCTGGGTAGCACCTGCACACGATCCAACTGATTTCTTTCAAAATCCCGTGTCTTCAAGTGCAAGCATTTTTGTTCAGGGTGGTGGCGACCGGGCAACTTTCAAACTGGGATATACGCATACGGATGATAAGGGAATACTGCCCAACAGCGATCTGATGAAAAATCTTGTAAACCTTCAGGCAGATTATAAGATAAGCGATAAGCTTACAGCTACCGGTTCAGTAAACTTTTCACAACAGCTTGCAACCGGAAGATATGGAAATGGCTACGGCGATGTAAATCCGGCAACCAGCTTTCGAGAATGGTGGGAAATGAACGTGGATGTGAAGGAGCAAAAAGACGCGTATTTCAGAACCGGCGGAAAGAATATCACCTGGAATATGGCCGGTCCGCCGGAAAACATAGGACCTATCTATTGGGATAATCCCTATTATGTTCGATATCAAAACTACGAAACCGATTCAAGATATCGTTACATCTCTTATGTTACACTTAACTACGCGGCTAACAACTGGCTGAATTTAATGGGAAGGGTATCTTTGGATAATTATTCATTCCTCCTTGAACAAAGAACAGGCTTTCAATCGATCAATATCGGATCATACGAAAGAACCAATATCAACTTTCTTGAAGTTAATTACGACTTTCTCGCCAATGTTGATAAAGACATTTCTTCTGATCTGAACTTTAAAGCACTGCTGGGTGCCAATTTGAGAAGAAACCGCTTAAACTCCATCGATGCTTCCACCAATGGCGGGCTCATCAATCCCGGCATTTATAGTCTTGCCAATTCAGTTTATCCGATTACGGCCCCGGTTGAAGCAGATGAAACACGCGAAGTGGGAGGAATATTTGGTGGCATCACGCTCACTTACCGCGATATGTTGATCCTAGATGCCACTGCGCGTCGTGATCAGTCCTCAACATTGCCGAAAGGAAATAATGCTTATTTCTATCCTGCGGTGTCTGCCGGTTTTGTTTTCTCAAAGCTGATGCCGAATGTCGACTGGTTGAGTTTCGGTAAACTGCGGTTGAATTATGCGGAAGTAGGTAATGATGCCGGTTTTGATCAGATTATGAATTCCTATGCTCAACCAACACCTTACAACGGCGTACCCTTATTTTCTGTGTCTTCTACTTTGAAGAATGCCGATTTAAAACCGGAACGAACACGTAGTTATGAAGCAGGTCTTGAACTTTCATTATTGAAAAACAGGATTGGTTTGGATGCCACCTATTTCAAAACCAATACAATTGACCAGATCATTCCGGTTACAATTTCAGGTGCAACGGGTTATACCACCCAAATCATTAATGCAGGAAATGTAGAAAATAAAGGGGTGGAACTTTCTTTGAATCTCGTTCCGGTAAAAACCCAGAACTTCAATTGGAATTTAAACCTGAACTGGACCAAGATCAACAATAAGGTTATCAGTCTGCATGGAAGCACTGAAAACATTCTTCTCGGAGGATTTCAGGGTAATGTAACCCTAAACGCTGTTGTGGGTCAGCCCTTTGGCGTGTTGAAAGGAACCGATTATATCTATGATTCTGCCAGTGGTCAGCCGATGGTAGATGGTGACGGTTATTACCTTATTTCCGGATCAGCCAACAATATTATCGGAAACATCACTCCCGATTGGACAGGCGGCATCAACAACCGGTTTACACTTGGAAATCTCTCCTTAGGGTTCCTGATCGATTTTAAACAGGGTGGCGACGTTTATTCTGTTGACCAGTGGTACGGACAGGGAACCGGTTTGACAGCCAATACAGCCGGACTGAACGATTTGGGAAATCCGAAAAGAGATCTTCCGGAAAATGGTGGCGGCGTTATTTTTCCCGGAGTTACGGAAGACGGAAAGCCGAATACAACGCATGCTTTGGTAACCGGCTTGAGAGGATATGGTTATAACAGCTGGCCCAATAAAGGATTCATCTATGATGCGAGTTATATAAAACTGAGGGAAGCCAACATCACTTATTCTTTCCCGCAGAAATGGTTTAACCGTATCAGCGCCATAAAGGGTGTTGATCTCTCCATCTATGGAAGAAATCTTTGGATCATTCATAAGAATTTGCCGGATGCGGATCCTGAAGAAGGCCCGAGCTCAGGCAATATTCAGGGTGTTCAGGTTGGAAGTTATCCGACTTACAGAAATGTAGGATTTAATCTTAATGTGAAATTTTAAAACTCGTTGATATGAAAATTCAATCAATCAAAATAATTCCTTTCAGTTTGTTGCTGCTCACCCTGGGAAGCTGCACGAAAAACATGACGGAATTGAATGTAAATCCCAAGGCACCGCTGGTTGTTCAGGGTGAAATGCTGTTTTCTAATGCGGAAAAAGCGTTTACCGATGTAATTACTACACCCAATGTAAACTATACCAACTTTGAACTTTGGGTGGAGTATTGGGCTGAAACCACTTATCCGCAGGAAAGCCAGTATATTTTAAATCAGAGAAACAATGCGCTCAACTGGTGGAATGGATTTTACCGTGATGTGCTCGAAGATTTAAACCAGTCTATCATTCTCATGCGTGAACAGGCATCAGATCCCACCTTGCTGCCCGATCAAAAAATGGCCTATACCAATAAGATAGCAGTGGCAAATGTCTTCAAAGCGTACGCCTTCTCTATATTGGTCAATACTTTTGGCGATGTTCCTTATACGCAGGCCTTTGAAGGAAGTGAAAACCTTACGCCGGTTTACGATAATCAGAAAGATATCTTCTACGCCTGTCTCGATTCTATAAACACTGCCATCGGACAAATGGATCGCACGGGCGAAAGTTTTGGCAGTGCGGATCTCATTTATGGAGGGGATATGGAAATGTGGTATAAGTTTGCAAACTCAGTGAAGCTTAAACTGGGATTGGTAATTGCAGATGTAGATCCTGCCCGTTCAAAGGCCGAAGTAGAAGCGGCGGCACCCAATGTATTTACATCAAACGGCGACAATGCCCTGTTTCCCTACACCAATACACCGCCTAATGTAAATCCAATCTGGACCAATCTCGTTCAATCCGGCAGAAATGATTTTGTAGCAGCAAAAACGATCATCGATACGATGTATGCGCACAACGATCCCCGGATGCCCTACTATTTCACTGATTCCGCCGGCTCGGGAAAATTTGTAGGAGGAACGCCCGGTAGTGGTAACAATTTTTCTACCAAATCTCATCCAAGCGACAAAGTGGAAGCGCCCGATTTCCCCGGAATTATTTTGGATTACGCAGAGGTACAGCTTCTCCTTTCTGAAGCCGCGGCGAGAGGTATGAGTGTTGGCGGAACCGCGCAGGAACATTATAATGAAGGGGTTATGGCCTCTATTCAATGGTGGACCGATGGGGCCGACGATGGTTCTTCTTATGTGGCAATGCCGGTTAACCAATTTGATGCGGGTAACTGGAAACGAAGTGTGGGTGTGCAGGCCTGGATCAATTATTATACCCGAGGGTTTGATGCCTGGTTGTCGATCAGGAGACTCGATTACCCCCAAATCATTCCGCCTGCTTCTGCCGTTTCGCCTTTCCCGGTAAGGGTTACCTATCCGCCAAATGAAGAAAATCTGAATCCGCATTATTCTGAGGCTGCTTCAAATATCGGCGGCGATGAAGTAACCAGCAAGTTGTTCTGGGACGTGCATTAACATTCACTTAAAAACCAAACAGTTAATATCCGGTAATGGATCAGGGAATACAATCCATTACCGGATTTTTATTTAATCACCCATCGCTTTTCGGATTAACTTTTGATACAGTTCTTTCAAACAACATTATGAAAACGGCAAAGCAGCTTATTACCATTGCAGTTTGTCTGGCCGGTATCTTTTGGGCAGCCGGATGTTCCACTCCAAAGGAATTTGTGCAGCTTGGACCGGCAGATGTTTCAAATCTTATGTCGGGAAAATCCTTCATCTTTATTGCCCAGCGCATGAATCCGATGAGCGGCCCTCAAAAGCCACTGACGAGTTATTATGATGTGGTGGTGAGTAAAGACACAGTCAACTCTTTTCTGCCCTATTTTGGACGGTCTTATGTTGGCATCATCAACACATCTGAAAGTCCCTTGCAATTCATTTCTACGAATTTCAGCTATAAGGTGTCGGAAGGCAAAAACGGGTGGGAAGTTGCTATTGCTCCCAATGACCGAAGGGAGATTCAGTCGCTTAATTTCACTGTCTTCAACAACGGATCGGCCACTTTAAATGTAACGAGTACCAACAGGGAAGCTATTTCGTTTTCCGGTTACGTACAGCCGCGGTCGGCAAATAAATAAGTTCAGTAATATACGCCGCTATCGTCTCGCTGCAATCAACAAGTTGAGGTCTGTAAATTTCAAATCAAAACGCTGGCTGATATAGATATTTGTCAGATGACCTTTATACAGATAAACACCGTGTCTGAGGTTGAAGTTGTGCCAAAGCATTTCATCCAGCCCGCCTGCATCTCCGGCATTTATGATCATTGGCATCAATACATTACTGATCGCATGACTTGCCGTTCTCGCAAATCCGCTGGGAATGTTTGGAACACAATAGTGGATAACGTCGTGCTTTACAAACACCGGCTTTTCATGGGTGGTAAGACTGCTTGTTTCAAAAGTGCCGCCCCGGTCTATGCTCACGTCAATAATCACGCTGCCCGGTCGCATATTCATCACCATTTCTTCGGTTACCACCATCGGGCAATGTCCTGAATCGCTCTTTAATGCGCCCACTGCCACTTCGCAGGTTTTGATTTGTTTAGCAAGAATTCCCGGTTCAATAACACTTGTCCAAACCCTTACACCCAAATTGTTTTGCAAGCGGTTTAAGCGGTAAACGTTGTTGTCAAACACCTTTACGGATGCCCCCATCGATAAGGCCGTTCTGGTAGCAAATTCTCCCACTACGCCTGCCCCGATGATGATAACTTTTGTAGGGGGAATACCGCTTATTCCACCCAGTAAAACGCCTTTGCCTTTGTCGCGGCTGCTCAAATACTGTCCGGCAATCAGGATCGCTGCACTGCCGGCTATCTCGCTCATGCTTCTTACAATGGGAAAAGTTCCGCTGTCGTCTTTGAGACTTTCAAATCCAAGGGCAGTGATTCCTTTTTCCATCATCTTTTGAATCACAGGTTTTTGAACCATCGATATGTGAAGCGGAGAAATAATCGTTTGTCCCTGTTGCAGAAATGGAAGATCTTCTTTGCTTACCGGAGCACTTTTAATAACGATCGGCGCCTTGAAGACGCCTTCTTTGTCGTACACGATGGTAGCTCCGGCATCACTGAAATCCTTATCTGAATATTTGCTTCCTTCACCCGCCTTCGTTTCAACCACTACGCGATGGCCATTGTTCGTCAACACCCTGACAGCTTCCGGAATCAGCGGCACCCGCTTTTCCTGAAAAGTAGTTTCACGCGGTAAACCAATTTCCATTTCGGCACCCTTTGCCTTAATGTCCAGTGTCTCTTCCATCGTTTCGTAACTTATGGAAGAACTGATCAGCGGCTTTGTTTTTGACATTGAAACTGAATTAATGGATAAAATTACTCATTTTCTTCTTTGGTTTTCTAATACCCTGATTTCTTACCTTTTACCGCATACTTTCAACTACATTTTTGAACGAGTTTGAATTTTGCGGATTTTGAAGAGACGCCTCAATATTCGCTTTTTCTGATGCCGTCAGGTGAAAGCTCAATGCGGCCTTTTCAGTAGTATTATAAGGCGTGTATTGAAAAGATATCTGATAGAAATTTTGCGGGTAGGATTGTGAAAAATAATTCAACATGTCTTTTTCATAATAATGCTGAAGATTGTACCAATTGTTTTGAAGCAGAAGAAAAGATTTTGTAACAAGACTCATGATGGTATTAGGCTGATAAGGATCATCCCAATCCACCTCGGGCCGGTCTCTGATTTGGATTAAAACCACTTTGGAAGTGTTTTCCAAAAGCCAATCTTTAAACACATCAACAAACCGAAGGGAGGTCTGTTGACCGAAATTGTCTCTCAGTCCGGCGTCCATCACATCAATAACGGGCTGCGTTGGCAACCAAACATTCGGAAGTACAAAAGGAAAGGTAGCATTCATCCGCAAGGCCGATAATAAACTCAGGTTCATTGGCTGTTGCTTTTCCATAAAGGAGGTAAAATCAACTGCATCAGGATCTCTGAAAGTGAGATGAGAAGAATCAACCGGTGTTTGCATGAGAAAGCGGGCCGGATGCGTGGCAATGATCATTTGCATCGCATCTCTTGTAATGGTTGATCCGAAAAAGATCAGTGGAATTAATGCCTCGCCTTCCTCCTCCTTATAATCACCCAGTTTTTTATTCAACACGCCCTTTGTGTTAGCATCCAGCTTCTCTTCAAATGCATATCCTCTATCGCGGGTGTAGGTAAAGCCATTGATCTTCACTTTTCTAACCGGCCCGATTATATCTCTCGTCACCAATGAAGTAAATATCGGGTTTAGGAGGTCTTTCGAAATTCCCTTTGCGTACTGGTTATTCTGCAGGTTTATGCTCGTATCGAGTAATTTTTCGCGGTACAGTTCTCTGAAATAGGCTGCTCCCAGCATGCCTCCCGACGCGCCGGTAATCATAAAAGTCTGATGCATCAGTTGCCCGTTGGTAAGGCTGTCGAGTCGCTGTAAAACATTGAGCGTAAAAGTGGCGCTTCTGCTTCCGCCTCCGCTGGTATTGATGATAAACATTACCGGCTTATCGGACTTTTGTTTCTTTTTCCAGTTTTTAAGGATCTCGAGATACACTTCCTTGTCTGCTTCTACGTTTTTAGGAGTCGCAAGTTTTTTGAGCGATTCAAGACTATAAACAGGACGTTCCCGCACGTTGGTATAATCTAATCCATAAGCTTTATTTCTCGGATCAATGATTTTATGCTGATACAGGTAATTGATGCCCACATATACAAAAACGATCAGTATAATGCTCCAGCTTCCGAGGAATAATGATACGGCGCCAGAAACAGCAATCAAAATTGAAAACAGTAAAGTGATGCTTGCGGCAGCGGGAATTTGCAATGCTTTGTAGTCTGAAAAAAAACCGATTACGAGTAAAAAAATAAAAGCAAAAAGGATGGCGAAAACGGCAGCGAAATGATGCCGTTTGAAGATCGATTCTAAAAATTCTTCGCTATAATGTCTTACATCCCGCGGTTTTCGAAGTCCCAGCTTAGCACTCAAAAACCAGTCTACCCTGATTTCACCTTTTTGCCTTCGAAATGATTTTCTTCTGATCGCTTTTTCATAGGCTTCATTAGCTTTCACAATTACCTGTCCGTACCTCCTATAGATCGATTTATCGGCGCCGAAAAAGTAAGCGAAGGAAATCAATACACTGAGAAAAAAGCCTCCCAAAAAACCAAGCAGCAAAACCACGATGTCCGATGGCTGCAATAGTTCAAGTTTAAGATCAAATTGAACAATAAAATAAAAATAGACGATAATAAAAATAATGGGAAGAACGGCATTATTCAAACAGTACTTCAAAAACGGCTGGCTTGTAGTGGCAAGAAATCTGATGTGTTTGGTAAATAAAATGAAGGTGGTAATATTCCAGCTCATTACAAAAAGGCCAATTGAAAATCCTACGATAAACAGGCTGGTAATACTTACGCTGCCAAGATATTCGGGGGAGAGATAAAGCGAGTTGGCGCCATAGGATTCGAGAAAATTTCCGCTAACGGTTGCGAATAAAATGTACCAGAAGATCAATAACACCTGGTAGCGCCTGAAATGCAGTAAAAGCAATTGAACGGGCAGTGAATAAAAAAATCCGGCCAGGTATTTCCTCATACTCCAGTATTTTCTACCTTTTATTTTGAACTTATGTTTTAATAAAATAAAGATAGTTAAACGATTGCAATCACATCCTGATTTTAAACCGCTACGATTGCTGCAACAGTTTTCGGGGCGTTTCTTTTAAATAGTGAGCTGCTGCTATAAAAACGAGAAACAGCAGCATGCCCGTTAGCTGATGCAACTGTGCAAAGGATTCGAATAAGCCAAAAGTCGATACACCCATTTCGTCGCCGTTCAACACGGTAATGATCCCGAGAATCACCTGTAGAAAGACAAGGATCAGCGGCCAGTTTTTCAGGCGGTTGAAGATGGGCGATTCATCCAGTTTTCTGGCTTTTATCCACCATAAAACTGTTACAATAAATAACACATAAGCGAGGGTTCGATGCACAAAATGAATGGCCAAAGGATTATAGAAAGCATTCGTAATAAAGCTTTTGGCAAACAAATTATCCGGAACGATTTTTCCGTTAATATCCGGCCAGGTGGGCGCAAAAGCGGCTGCTTTCAATCCGGCCATGAAGCAGCCGTAAATCAATTGAATTGACAGCAGAATAATGATCAGAATGGAAAAATTTAGCATACCTTTTCTCTCCAGGAAATCCTTCTTTTTCGATACGAGGGAAAGTGCAAATATCAAAGTGTAAACGATCAAAACCATTGCCGCCATAAAGTGAACGGCGAGCCTGATATGACTCACGTAAACGTTTTCTTCGTTCAGACCGCTTTGCACCATTATCCAACCAACCAGTCCCTGTAATCCTCCCAATACAAAAAGCATGATCAATGGAAATATCATGCTCTTTTTGAAATATCCTTTTATCAGAAAATATATAAAGGGAATGAGGAAAACGACGCCCATCAGCCTTGCCCATAAACGGTGAAACCATTCCCAAAAGAAAATGAATTTGAAATCGGATAAAGTGTAATGATTATTGATGAATTTGTATTGTGCAATCTGCTGGTAACCTTCAAATGCCTTTTGCCATTCTGCAGCGTTCATCGGCGGTAAAAATCCCATAATCGGATCCCATTCCGTTATACTTAGGCCCGAACCGGTAAGTCTGGTCAATCCTCCTAAAACCACCTGAACTACAAGCATTCCAACTCCCATAAATAACCAGATAGCCACCGCTTTTTTTGCCCTTCGGCTATCGACCGGCCCTTTTTTGCCCATTCAAATTTTCTTTTTCGATGATTACATTTTCCAATCTCCAGGTAAGGGGATAAATAATTTGAAAATGTTGAAAAAATTTATTTGCGCAAAGATGCTAAAAACCGCCGATAAACAGATATTTGCTCTGATGTTGAAGCGGTTTTACCATAAGGATCGGGTTGAAGCAGGATGCGATGAAGCTGGAAGAGGATGTTTTGCCGGACCTGTATTTGCCGCCGCCGTCATTCTCCCACCAAAATTCCGGCATCCGCTGCTCAATGACAGCAAACAGGTGAATGAAAAAAATCGTGAAAAGCTCAGAAAATACATCGAATCGAAAGCGGTGGCTTATGCCGTTGCAAGAGTGGATGAAGAAGAGATTGATTCAATTAACATACTTTGGGCTTCCATAAAGGCGATGCACCTGGCACTCGATCAGTT
>JAFAEW010000042.1 GCA_023423835.1 Bacteroidota bacterium
TCCTTACTATTACCAGGGTGAATTGATTAATGAAAATTCGTATTATCCAATGGCTGGAACGAATTTTCTTTTGGGAGTGAATGTGAAATTTTAGATGTACCGTGCAAAAAGCAGGACAAGCGGTTTACCGAAATGCTCCATTTCGTGCATAATTACTGATATTCGTGTTTTCATAAGATTGAGGTATGGTTTCAAAAAAATTGCAGGTGTGGCTGCCGCTTCTTTTTGCGGTTATGATGGTCATTGGAATGTGGCTTGGATATCAGTTAAGGGCAAATACAACGGGAGGCAATAGTTTTATCAGCAACAATAAAAGCAATTCGTTGCAGGAGGTGCTGAATCTTATTCAAAGTAAATATGTTGATCCTGTTTCCATGGACAGTCTGAAGATTGATGCAATCAATGAAATGCTTTCGCATCTTGATCCGCATTCGATCTATATTCCTGCAAAGGAACTGCAATCGGTGAATGAAGACATGCGGGGAAATTTTCAGGGCATAGGCGTGCAGTTTCAAATATTTGATGATACGGTGAATGTTGTAAATGTGATTCCGGGAGGCCCTTCGGAGAAAGCGGGTGTTTTAACCGGAGACAAGTTTATCAGTGTAAACGATACGGTAAAAGTGGCAGGAATACATATCACGGCCGACTCCATAAAAGAATTGCTGCGTGGTCCTGCCGGCAGTAAAGTGAAGGTTACTTTTTTAAGGGATGGAAGTTTGAAGCCGTTAACCATTCAACGGGGAACGATTCCTTTGCCCTCCGTAGATGCCGCTTATTTAATCAGCCCGGAAACCGGATTTATTCATATCGGCAGGTTTTCAGAAACCACTTATGTGGAGTTTATGGAGGCGATGGAAAAACTGCAGGCCGGTGGTATGAAAAAGCTGATTCTCGACCTGAGAGGCAATGGCGGTGGCATATTGCAGCAGGCTACCAATATCGCAGATGAGTTTTTGGATGATCAGAAAATGATCGTTTATACCAAAGGCGACAAAATCGAAAATATGGAGATCCGCTGCAGCAAGGAGGGTGTGTTTGAAACAGGGCCGCTCGCAGTATTGGTGGATGAAACTTCGGCCAGTGCAAGTGAAGTATTGAGTGGAGCATTACAGGATTGGGATCGAGCCACCATTATCGGACGGAGAACCTTTGGAAAGGGCCTCGTGCAACAGCAATACGGATTAACCGATGGCGGTGCTTTAAGACTAACCGTTGCCCGGTATTTTACGCCGCTCGGACGAAACATTCAAAAGCCCTATAATAAAGGAATACAGAATTATGAGGACGAACTGATCGAACGTTTTCACAACGGTGAAGTAGTGCATGGCGACACCTCCACGCCGGTGGGACCGGCCTTTAAAACAAAATCCGGGCATCTCGTTTACGGTGGCGGCGGCATCACACCCGATATTTTTATTCCCTTCGATACTACAAGCCAGCCGAAACAGGTATTGCAGATGTATATAAAGGGAACGCTCTCCGACTTTGTTTACCGTTATTACCTCCAAAATAAGCGGGCGCTTGCAGCGTTTTCTTCGCCCGTTGTTTTGTACAGGCAATTTCAGCCGGATGAAAAACTTTGGAAAGATCTCGTTGCTTATGCGGCTAAAGATTCAATAAATCTTACCAACCTATCCGCCGGCGCTAAATCAGATATTTTAAAAAGATTTGAAGCGCTGCTCGGCCGGCAAATCTGGCGAACCGAGGGTTATATCGAAATAAATAATGAAGATGATCCTATGGTGAGAAAGGCACTCGAAGTGCTGAAATAATGGATTTACAAGTCTTATAGAAGACGATCTAAAAGTTTTTAGCCTTCATTGATTAGTTTTTTTTAAATTGCCATAACACTTCTTTTAAATTCCAGGTTATGACAATTCAACAAATCGCTAATCGTTTGCTCAAATTATGTGGAGAAGGAAAATTTGAAACTGCAAAGCGGGAACTCTTCGATCAAGATGCTGTGAGCATTGAACCCGACGCATCTGATCTGTTTGAAAAGGAAACTAAAGGATTAGACAATATTCTCGCAAAGGGCGACCGGCTTCAAAACAGAGTGCGGGAAGTACTGGGATACAATCTTTCACAACCACTCATTGTCGGAAATGTTATCGCCTTTGCCCTTAATATGGAAGTCCTCTTAAATGATGGAAACAAGATAAAAGAAGCAGAGCTTTGTGTATACACTGTCAATAACGGAAAAATAGTTTCTGAACAGTTTTTCCATTAATAAATCCGTAAGTCATATTTTCCTGTTTCTGAGAATCAAGTAGTTATAAATGTTATTTGAAAAAATGTCGATTAAAACTAACACAGGTGAGTTTTATTCACATAAAAGCACTAATTTAAATTTTGCTTTTTATTCTATCTCCGTTTTTTACCATACGAAACGTAAGTTTCAACCCAAAGATTCTGCTTTTAACTTAAATTAGACTTTGCACCGGTTGGTTAAGCCGGTGCAATTTTTTTTTAGATGTGCGTATAAACCGCAGGTTGAAAAGGGTATAAATCCCGGAAAAATACGTGAAAAACACGGTGTCCGTTCAAATTTGCCGGGCCTATTTTTACCGAAGATTGGGAAATGGAAAAGGAGAGAGGTCAGTAGCCGGCAATCAGGGCAAAGTCTTCCCTTAGCCGCGAATTGTGAGCGAAACCGTTTTTTCAGCCATTCCCGATGTGAAAAATCACAGGTGAAACTGTGTAAAATCACATTTTACAGCTTCAAAAAATTGGCTCTTTTTGTATCGGGATATATATGACGAACACTACCACTAAACCCTTTCACCCAAAATCTTCTATCATAAATTGAGGCTGTTCCGTACCGGAGCGGCCTTTTTATGTTTCCGAAAACTGTCTGATTTTATGTGAAAATAAACGTGGTGGAATGTGAAAAATCACCTTCTCCGGTTAAGTATTTTTCTATAACTCTGTAAGACATTTAATCTATTACCCCATTTCAGCCCTTATCCCAATTCTAGCACCGTAACATGCGGTGCTTTTTTGATAAATGTGGGCTTCTATTTTGTAATAAAACATTATAATTTTTTTTCTTTCGTAATCGGGGGTTTTTTTTTATATTTCAGAATTCTCCGACTATTATAGACGGAGCATTCGAAACTTTTAAGTAGCGATAATAAAAACGCTGACAATGATGAGACACTTGTGTTGGTTAATGGTTATTCTGATTTTCCTATCTGCCTGCGGTATGAAAGAGCAGGAAAAAAAGCTGGACGAGCGGGCGAAGTCGCTCGATGCAAAAGAACAGACGTTACTAAGGTGGGAAAATGAGCTTGAAATGAGGGAAGCAGATCTTTCGAAAAGAGAAAAAATCCTCGACAGCACCAACCACGTTAATGACACCGTTGGCGTTTATATTCCGGAATTGGTAGGACGTTGGCAGGTGAAAATGCTTTGCACTGAAACCAGTTGCGAAGGTAGTGCCATCGGCGATTCGAAAACCGAACAATGGGAGATAATTTATCAAAACGATAAATATATTGCCAATGCCATGTATGGTAAAAATCTGGTACGTGTGTATTCGGGAATTTATAAAGATAATGTACTCCTGCTTAGCAGTCAGCCATCCGGCGCAGATGCGTTCATTAAAGTGACGCTGCGTTTTGTAAAATCCAACCGGCTGGAAGGGGAAAGAGAAATTACCCAACAGGGAAACTGTAAAATTCTGTATTCACTGGTAGTTGATAAGTTGCCATAATTTATTCGCCTTCGAAAAAATTTTTTATGTTGTTATTTCTAACTTTGGATCTATCGCTGCCTCTAAAAAATCCGGTGATCATTTTTTCACTGGTGCTTTTCATCATATTATTCGCTCCGATCCTTCTTTCAAAGATAAAAGTTCCTCATATCATCGGACTAATAATTGCCGGTGTAATTGTGGGTCAGCACGGTCTCAATCTGTTGCGAAGAGATGCGAGTATCACCTTATTTGGTACGGTGGGATTGTTATACATCATGTTCATCGCGGGTCTTGAAATAGACATGGGTGAATTTAAAAAGAACAGTAAAAAGATCATCTTTTTCGGGCTTACCACTTTCTTCTTGCCTTTGGTAGCGGGATCACTGGCCAGTCATTTCATTTTAGGATATTCATATCTTACTTCTATCTTGCTGGCGAGCATGTTTTCAACACATACGCTGGTTTCCTATCCGATTGCAAGCCGGTATGGGGTAGCAAAAAACAAGGCAGTCATGCTGACGATCGGTGGCACAATGATTACTGACATTTTTGCCTTGCTTATATTGGCAATCGTTTCAGGGCTGGCAAAAGGTGATGTGTCAAATACCTTCTGGATTCAACTTGGCGTTTCTTCGGTTGTATTTGTAGCGATCGTATTTTTTATATTTCCCATAATGATCCGCTGGTTTTTTAAAAAGTTTGAAGACAGCGTGTCGCAATACATTTTCGTTCTCGCAATGGTATTTCTGGCTTCTTTCATGGCCGAACTCGCGGGCATTGAGGCCATTATCGGGGCTTTCTTTTCAGGTCTCGTGCTAAACAAGTTCGTTCCTGCAAGTTCGCCGCTAATGAACCGGATCGACTTTGTCGGAAATGCGATTTTCATACCCTTTTTCCTGATAGGCGTTGGAATGCTGGTTGACATTTCTGTTCTTGCCAAGGGCTGGGGAGCCTTAAGGGTAGCCGGCGTTATTATAGTTGTCGCTATGGTTACGAAATATCTGGCAGCGCTCCTGACGCGAAAAGTTTTGAAGTTGTCGAAAGATGAAGGAATGATGATTTTCGGGCTCAGCTCTTCTCATGCGGCAGCCACCCTCGCCATCATACTCGTTGGCTATAATATTATTACGGGAGAAACGCCGGCCGGAGAACCGATCCGTTTACTGAATGAAGACGTACTTAATGGAACAATCCTGCTCATATTGATAAGTTGTGCCGTAAGCTCCTTTGCAGTTGAAAAAGCATCGCGAAATATTGCTATCACCGAACAGGCGGAGGAAGATTCAGTGACCGATTCAAATGAAAAGATCCTGATCTCCGTCGCGTATTCAGACCGGTTGGATGAGCTGGTGGATTTAGGATTGATGCTGAAACCTAAAAAAAGCAACATTCCTGTTTATGCGCTTCATGTTACCGATGAGGGTAAAACAAATAATAAAGGCAGCACCGAAGGAAAGAAAATACTTGAAAAGGCAGTGAAACATGCGGCGGCAACGGAAAACGATATCATCCCATTGTCAAGATTTGACTCCAATATCAGTAATGGGATTGTTTATACCGTACGGGAACATAATATTACCGATATTCTTATAGGATTACATAAAAATGGCGAAACGCAGAGTTTTTTGGGGCCGAAAGCGGAAATGATCCTGAAGAAGACTTTGGAAACACTCTACATTTATAAACCGGTGCAGCCGTTGAATACATTGAAACGAATGCTGGTAGTGATGCCGGAGAATGTGGAATCAGAACCTGGATTTGTACACTGGTTCAATAAACTGCACATCATAGCTAAGGAACTAGGAGGCATGTCGATAGCGTTTTTCGGACACCGGCAATCGCTGGAAGAAATTAAAACGCTGAGAAGCCGTATGACCAATGCCGTGCAGGCATCGTTTTCAGAATTTTCCGTTTGGGAAGACTTCCTGATTTTCAGCCGTGAATTAAAACAAAATGATCTTTTCGTAATCATCTCATCGCGTAAAAACCATCCGTCTTACACGCAGTATCTTGAGAAAATTCCTTATTATTTAAACCGGTATTTCGTGAATAATAGCTTCATTATTCTATATCCGAAGCAACTGGAATTTGGAATAAATATGGCCGATATACAGCAGGTAGATACAAACTTTCTGGAAACCTTCAACACTAATAAAGGCGTTGCCGGCAAAGCATTTAATGTATTCAGGAAGTGGTGGAAGAACTAAAGAAACAGTAAGTAAACGTTTTTTCGTCCAACCTATTCCTTCACAAACTTTTTGGCTATTACCGGGCTTCCGGCTGTTTCTATCCGAAGCAGATAATTGCCGGGTTTCAGGTTGCTGATGTTCCAGTTATAGCTGCTACCGGTGGTGGTGACGGATGCTTTTGTCATGCCCAT
>JAFAEW010000085.1 GCA_023423835.1 Bacteroidota bacterium
TGTAAGGATCGTTTATCCCGCCAACGATTTCCGGGAAGGCAGACAAAAATACCTGGGAAGCCAACTGGAAATCCTAGATCCGGAAACAGGCTTGAGGCAAATTATCTATCAATCGCCCCGCTCTCTTCAGGCACCCAACTGGATGTTGAATGGCGATACGATTATTTACAATTCAGGCGGCTTGTTGTATAAGCTGAGTTTAAAAACCCGTTCGGCCATCGTTTTAAAAACCGGAAGGGTAAGAAATAACAACAATGATCATGTTATTTCTTTCGACGGCAATAGGATTGGATTAAGTGGCAGTGAAAACCCCGGTGCTCCATCTCTGGTTTACACTGTTCCAATCTCAGGAGGGGAGCCGTTACAAATAACTGAAACAGGCCCTTCTTATCTGCACGGCTGGTCGCCCGACGGCAAGTTTCTCACCTTCGTGGGAAGGAGGAATGACGATTTTGATGTCTACAAAATTCCTTCCGGCGGCGGCAAAGAAATCAGATTGACCACTACAAAAGGACTGGATGACGGGCCCGAATATTCTCCTGACGGAAAATACATTTATTTCAATTCCGTTCGAAACGGAGGAATGCATATTTACAGAATGCATCCGGATGGTACAGCGGTCGAACAGCTTACAAATGATTCCCTGCATAACTGGTTTCCGCATATTTCTCCCGACGGGAAATGGATTGTTTTTCTAAGCTTCAACCTTGATGTTGATCCATCTGATCATCCGTTTTATAAGCACGTATATCTGAGATTGATGCCTGCAGAAGGCGGACAGCCTAAAGTGATCGCTTACCTTTATGGAGGACAAGGAACCGTCAACACGCCTTCCTGGTCTCCCGACAGTAAAAGAATTTCGTTTATCAGCAACAGCGATTTTTTATCGCCACTTTATCCCACTGAGGGCAGGCGGGATAAAACCGGAGAATGAGGTTCAGCGGTTAGGGATGTTAATTTCGCCTGCATGGCCTGTTTCAGCCGGTGTTGCGCATCCAGCACTGCCGCCGCATAAGGCAGATTCAGAATTCTTTCGAACGGTTTATTTTCCCTGAATCCGGCATCCCATAATCCGGACCGATGCCAGATGTGCAGCTGATCCCAATCCGGACGGTCAATGATCGGGTAAAGGCAAATGCCGAAAAAGGGAACGTCTTCTCTGAGTACGGTTTCACACTGCCTTCCAACAAATTCAATCCAGTTTGGACGATGTTCGCCGGGATGACTGGTCTCCGCTAATACGATCGGACAGCCATACCGCTGATACAGGTTTTTCAACAATTGGGATAACGGCTGCCATCTCGGATCATCATTTTCATTCAACCAGGGAAGACAGGTTCCGGTATTCAGAATCGTTTGATTATTGAAATAAAAATTGGCGCCCATAATATCGATCAAATCGGGTGATCCTCCCAGTTCGGGACAGATTTTTCCCGTTAAAATATCCATTGCCTGAAACTGGTAATCGTTGACGATTCTGGCAATTTCTATTGTTGCTTCATCTGCATCGAGGGGAGGAACGGTAGTACATAAAGGTTCGGTTGTCATGATCAGTACATTGTCGTCCATCTCCCTGATCGCTTTTACGCCTTCAATGTAGGCCTTCATCATTGCGTACTTTACTTCCCATCCCTGGTTTATACAATAAGGAGAAGTTCCGCGGGCATGGCCGCCGAGCCAGGAAATAAATCCCACCTCATTTATTGGCGTTACAATAACCCTTTCATCCGGTTCAACCGTTCGGTAGAGGTTGATGAAACTGCGGCACAAGGCGGCAAAACGGCGGGCAAACATCGGATGGAGCGGCGTAAGATCATCCGGAAATCCGAAGTGGCACAAATCCCAAACCTGCTGGATACCATTTCGCTTTCCCGCCTCTATCATTTTAATAACCGATGACCAATCGTATTGATACGGAGATCTTTCAACTTTACTCCATCGGATTCCCTCGCGTACCGTTTTAATATTAAAATGTTCTAACAGCCGGTAATCCTCATCAATCAATTCCAAATGTCCGGTTTCCTGTAAAAGATCTACCCGGTTTCCAAATGCGTTTAACTTATCTGAACATTCATAACCGGCCATCCAAAAGGAACGAAAAGGACTTTTTTCCATCATCAGCATTAAATTTTTCAGGTGTTGTTCCAAACGTTGCAGATAATGAAAATCTTATGCCACAAGTTTAACAACCGCTTTGCCTGATTTTTGCTGATTTTCGTATCTATTGAAATACTATGCGTAAACTGATCGTTTTTATCTTCCTAATTCCGGTTTTTGCCTTTTCTCAAAGTTATGTTCCCGAAAAAATAAACAGAAAAGCCGTTGATACATATCAAAAAGCCATCGAACTGATGAGTTATGGAGAGCTGAAACAGGCAATTCCGGTCTTGGAGAAAGCAATTTCCTATGACAAGAATTTCATTGACGCCTATCTTTCTCTCGGAGGAGTTTATGGTGAAATTAAAGACTACACGAAGGCACTGCAATACTATGAAATCGCGAAAAACATGGACACCCAGTATTTCAGGTTTTACAATCTTCCTTATTCTATCAACCTTGCCGGAACGGGTAGATTTCCGGAAGCGCTTGCAGCAGTGGAAGGGTTTCTTTCTTTCCCCAATCTCAACGACAGAAGCAGAAAAAGTGGCGAATACCGGAAGCATACATATGAATTCGCGATAAATTTTGCCCGTACGCATCCAAAGGAAAATTATCAGTTTAATCCGCAGAATATGGGCGATAACATCAATTCTTCCTATTCAGAATACTATCCGTCCTTCACCATTGATGACAGCACTTTTGTTTTCACCCGCAGAGGAGAAGGTATAAGGGAAGATTTTTTGATGAGCAAAAAAACGGCCGATGGTTACAGCAAAGCCGAACTGATCAAGGGAAGTCTAAACGCCGAACCTTCCAAGGGCGGCATTAATATATCGCAGGATGGTTTATGGCTGATATTTGCGGGCAACTTTCCGGGCAAAGGAGCCGGTGACTTCGACTTGTATATTTCCTACAACACGGAGTCGGGCTGGAGCGATCCGATAAATCTCGGACCTGCCATCAATACACAATATTGGGAAAGTTCGCCCAGTCTTAGTCCCGACAAGGAAGCCTTGTATTTCAGCAGTAACCGGCCCGGTGGTTATGGTGGCAAAGATCTCTATGTAAGTTACAGGGGAAAAGACGGACAATGGGGAAAACCGGTAAACATGGGACCTGATATTAATACTTCCGGTGATGAACTTGCACCGTTTATTCATGCCGATAACAATACGCTATATTTCACATCAAATGGTCTTGCTGGATATGGCGGAACCGACCTTTATCTCCTGCGTAAGGATGAATCCGGAAATTGGGGAAAGCCGGAAAACCTTGGTTATCCGATCAATACGATTGAAAATGACGGTAGCCTGTTTATCGCTTCAGATGGGATTTCTGCATTTTATGCAAGTGACCGTGCAGATAGCAGAGGCGGGCTCGATCTTTACCGGTTTGAACTGCCTGCACCCGTGAGACCTGCAAAGACACTTTATGTGCAGGGAACGGTTACCGATGCAAAAACCGGAAAGCCATTGCCTTCAATGGTGGAACTGACAAATAATTCCAATCAGCAGACCGTATCGAAAGTGCAGACCGATGAAACGGGGTTTTACTTTGTTACCCTTCCCGTGGGCCGCGATTATACGGTAACGGTTAATCGCAAAGGTTATCTTTTCTATTCAAGCGTGTACGAGCTCAGTAAGAAGGATGCAGACAGCACTTATGTGAAAAACATTGCCCTGCAACCCATCGCACTGAATTCCTCCGTTGTTTTGCACAACATTTTATTTGACTTTAATTCGGCCACATTACTTCCGGTCAGCAAGGTAGAACTCAATAACTTACTGGAATTGATGAATCAGAACCCGCAGGTTAAAATATTAATCAAGGGCCATACAGACAATGTGGGCACGGATGCCAGAAATATGGAATTATCGGTTCAAAGGTCAAAGGCCGTTGCAGATTATCTGATTGAAAATGGGATTGCAAAAGACCGGTTGAGTTGGAAGGGATTTGGCGCCACACAGCCAGTTGCATCTAATGACACGGAGGCGGGCAGAGCGCAAAACAGAAGAACGGAATTTGAGATATCGGGTTTGTCGGGTGATAACTAACGGGTGATGCAGGAGGATGATCCGGGTTTTCGAGGGCAAGGAAGTTACATTTTCACTGAAAGTTTATCCGCTCTGAAAAATCGCTACTTCAAAAACAGCTCCTTCAATTTTCCCCAAAGCAGTTGTTTTTGCTGCTTCACCTGTGCGGAATTGTCTGTTGAGAGCGTTTCGAGTGGCGCAGTCATAAACCGGCAACCATCAAAAGGTTGGATCTGATAATCGGGAACGGAAAACGGCAGCTCAATTTTCAGCGTGTCTAATCCGAATAACAACACCGTTTCCGGCTTCAATTGCATTTTCAACTGCGATTCGGTAATTGGCTGACCTTTATACTCAATCAGCGCCACGTCTTTCATACTAAGCTTACAGGCGTGCATTAGTTTTTGAAGCGTTTCCTTCCATTCAGAGGGAATCGAATCTTCTTTTTCGGCATTTAAAATGAAAATAATATGCTTTCTATTGTCACCGGAATGCAATAATTCCGAAACTTCATTTTCCTGCAAAACCTGCGGCACATTGTTCTTTTCTCCGTCAGAAAAATGAATTTTTTCATCTATCAATACTAGCGTATCTTTATATAAGTTTCCAAAAACCCCCGGAGAAAGTGGAATTGCCATTTCGTTCAAGTTTATTAACAACTGTTAGTTTGTAAAATTTTCTTTTCTTTGCAACAAATTTAAAGATATGATGACAGAAACCGATATTATTATTACGAAGGTTGAACGTAGTAAGTTGAAGGATATCAATCTTGAAAATATTCCCTTTGGAAAATATTTTACCGATCATATGTTGGAGGCCGATTACGAAAACGGCGAGTGGAAGAATGTTGAAATCAAACCTTACCAACCGTTGCTGTTAGAGCCTTCTCTTTCTGCGCTTCATTATGGTCAATCAATTTTTGAAGGAATTAAAGCGTATAAAAACGCCGATGGAGAAGCGTATATTTTTCGTCCGGAAGAGAATTTTAAGCGTTTTAATAATTCTGCGAGAAGAATGAGTATGCCGGAGATTCCCGAAGAAATTTTTATGGAAGGGATGCGCCAGTTGCTCGAGCTCGATAAGAACTGGATTCCCAACAAAAAAGATCATTCTTTATACATTCGTCCATTCATGTTTGGAACGGCGAAGACGCTCGGTGTTCGTCCTTCTGATACCTATAAATTTTTGATCGTTTTAAGCCCTACAGGACCATACTATTCTGTTCCGATGAAGATCAAAATTGAAGAACGTTATACCCGTGCCTGTCCCGGTGGTGTGGGCTATGCAAAAAATGCGGGCAATTACGGCGCCAGTATGATTGCTGCTGCCGAAGCAAAGAAGGAAGGTTACGACCAGGTATTATGGACCGATGGATTTGAACACAAATGGCTGCAGGAAGTAGGCATGATGAACGTGTTTTTTGTGGTAAATGACACCGTACTCACGCCTTCTCTCGAGGGAGGCACCATATTGGCCGGTATTACGAGAGACAGTGTAATCACACTGTTGAAGGAGATGGGTTATAAGGTGGAAGAAAGGAAAATAAACATCGATGAATTGGTAGCTGCTTATGACAAAAATGAGCTGAAAGAAGCCTTTGGTACAGGCACGGCGGCTACCGTAGCGTACATTGAAAAGCTGAAATACCAGGATAAGGTAATGGAACTTAATCCCGCAAGTTTTACCATCATGCCGAAAATCAGAAAAGCCATTAACGATATTAAAGAAGGAAGGGTGGAAGACACCCATCATTGGATGTACAAAATTTAAGGCAGGGAAAAAAATATTGAGAAAGTTGATTTTTTAAAAAAATCTTCGTTACCTTTGCCGACCTAAAAAATAATTGGTTTCGAATGCCTACAATACAACAGTTAGTAAGAAAAGGCCGTGACATTATCAGGGCAAAAAGTAAATCGAGAGCTTTGGATTCCTGCCCTCAGCGCAGGGGTGTTTGTACTAGGGTTTATACTACTACTCCTAAAAAGCCGAATTCTGCCTTGCGTAAGGTAGCAAAGGTTCGTTTGACAAACAAGATTGAAGTTATCGCATATATTCCGGGAGAAGGTCATAATCTTCAGGAGCACTCTATTGTTTTAATCCGCGGTGGTCGTGTGAAAGATCTTCCCGGAGTTAGATACCATATCGTTCGTGGTAGCCTTGACACTGCCGGTGTTAAAGACCGCAAACAAAGCCGTTCAAAATACGGAACCAAAAAGGAAAAAGCAAAGAAAAAATAATTGTCAAAACTTAATTTTTTAAGATATGCGTAAAGCGCAAGCCAAGAAATTACCCTTAGCACCTGATCCTCGTTTTAATGATAAACAAGTTACCCGCTTTATTAATAACCTGATGTGGGAAGGCAAGAAAAGTACTGCAATCACGATCTTTTATGATGCGATTGATAAAGTATCGAAAATGACCGGCGATGATGGTTATGAAGTTTGGAAAAAAGCTCTTTCAAATGTAACTCCGGGAGTGGAGGTTAGAAGCCGCAGAATTGGTGGAGCAACATTCCAGATCCCGACTGAAGTGCGTACCGATCGTAAGATCTCTCTCAGCATGAAATGGCTTATCCGTTATAGCCGCGTCCGCAATGGTAAAACAATGGCGGATAAATTGGCCGCAGAAATAGTTGCAGCCAGCAAAGGTGAAGGAGCCGCTTTCAAAAAGAAAGAAGATACGCACCGTATGGCCGAAGCCAATAAAGCGTTCTCGCATTTTAAAGTTTAATTACAAAGGATAGAAATAGTTTTACCTCCGGATATTCTGGAGGTTTTTTTTGCGTTTTACTCAAATATCGTTTTAACGACCAATTAGTTTTATTTTCGTGCATAATCAGATAAATCCAACGGCTTGACTTTCTTATTTGCCTGGCGGTATTTCCGGTCTAAAAAATCTGTAAATGCAATCAATATCATCGCATGGATAAGCGTATTGGCGATAGCAGTGGGAACGGCAGCACTGATCATAGTGTTGAGCGTTTTCAACGGATTTGAGGATATCGTAAAAGGATTGTACGGCGACTTTTATTCCGATATCCGCGTTACGCCGGCCAAAGGCAAACTGATGGAAATGTCGCCTGATCAAATGAGCAGGCTGGCGAAAACTCCCGGACTGAGCCATCTAAGTTTTTACGTCGAAGAAAAGGCAGTTTTGGTAAACGGTGATTATCAGACAATAGCCGTATTGAAGGGCGTAGATGACCGCTATCCACTCGTAAACCGCATAAACACGCACATGGTCAGGGGAAAGTTTACAACCGGAACCACGGAAACGCCCTTTCTGGTGCTTGGCGCTGGTCTCAGCAATGCCATTGGTGCCGATCCCGAAAATCCTTTCTCAAACGAAGTTGTTCTCTATCTGCCCAACAGAAAAGCCAAAAATTTTTCCAGTCTTGATGCTATGCATTCCTATGCGCTTCCTGCTTCCGGAATCTTTACCGTGCAGCAGGAGTTTGATGACAAATATGCTTTCACCAATCTCGGTTTCATGCAATACATGCTTGATCTTCCACCCGCTACCTTTAGCGGCATTGAGATCTCACTGCAGCCGGGCGTATCTCCTGATATCTTCAAAGGGCAACTCGCAAAGCTGTTGGGAAGCAACTTTTCCGTTCAAAGCAGGTATGAACAAAATCAAAGCTTGTACAGCATTATGCAAATCGAGAAATGGGTGATCTATGGTATTCTTTCGCTCATTCTGCTGGTGGCTGCCTTCAATATGATTGGTGCATTAACCATGTTGGTACTGGAAAAGCAAAAAGATATTGCGGTATTAAAAGCGATGGGTGCCAATAATTCTCTCATCCAACGGATATTTTTAAGCGAAGGGCTGGTATTGGCGGCAGTAGGCGGAATATCCGGAATGGTGATTGCCTTTATTATCTGCTTTTTGCAAATGAAATTTCACCTGATCAGCCTCACGGGAAATACATTTATCATCGATTATTACCCCGTGAAAATGAATATTGCAGATTTTTTGCTCGTTTCACTAACAGTTTTTATTGTAGCGATGGTAGCGGCCTGGATCCCCTCGCGAAAGGCTGCCGCACAGTACTACTCTTTGAAAAGTTAAGGGTCTGGCCGTCTCAAAAATCGATTCCAAACCATTTCTTCTTCCTCAGGTTGTATTTCCCAAAATCAAAGCGATAGAGTTTTCCGGGGCGATGCGGAACGTTTCGTTCAAATTCACCTGTGTCTATCAACAGATTCATCGAGAAAAATTTCTTACGGAAATTTCTTCTGTCCATTTTTTTATCCAGAATCGCTTCATATAGGTTCTGCAATTCCCTGAGGGAGAACTTTTCTCTGAGAAGATTAAATCCGAGTGGATGTTGTTGAATCTTCCGTTGCAGCCAATGGTAACAGAAATCCAGAATTTCTTTATGATCAAATGCCATTTGTTGGATCGATTTCACCGGGTGCCAGTTCAATTCATTATCCATCTTTTTGATTTTATGATGATGGATGTTCAGAAGCGAGCAAAATGCCACGGTGATCACTCTCCCGCCCGGATTGCGGTTTGGCCGGCTGAAGGTTTTCACCTGCTCGAGGAAAACGTTTTCCATGCCCGTTCTTTCCCTTAAGACCCTGATTGCCGCATCTTCAAGCACTTCATTTTCGGCCGTAAAATCTCCGAGCAGAGAATATCGACCTTCATAAATATCCACATCTGATCTAATCAGTAATACTTTCAGTTCATTCTCATCAAATCCAAAAATTACACAATCGACGGTAAGATGAATGCAGGGAGAGGATTCCACATTTCTTTTCAGATCACGGTAGCTCTTAGCGGGCAACATCTCCATAACTGGCGATGCGTCTTGCGATTGGTTTTGCATAAAAATATTTTCAGGGAATATCTACCACAAGTTAAAAAATTAATTGCAATAGCGCCACAAAATCACTGTTCGCACTTTATTTGCTCTACATCGAACTCATTTCTAAATTAACTTTAGCGATTCTAAAATATTTGCTATGTACAATCAGAACGATCTATTGTTGATGAAAAGGCAAACCGAAAACTTCCTGAAAAAAGCAGCCGGAAAAGATGAGGTGGATGCATTGCGAATGGTGCTTCGTTTTCATGAATATCGCTACTATGTTTTGGATGAACCATTGATCTCTGATACCGAATACGATTTGTTGTTTCAGCAACTGAAGGATATTGAATCCGCCCATCCCGCACTGATAACGCCCGATAGTCCAACCCAGCGTGTAGGAAGCACGCTCGCCGGATCTTTTCCAACTGTGCAACACCTGGTGCCGATGTTGAGTCTCGACAACAGTTACAACGCTGCCGATCTTCAGGATTTCGACCGGAAGGCGAGGGAGCTAACGGGACTCACAGAAATTGAATATTGTATTGAACCCAAGTTTGATGGCGCCAGCATTTCCCTCATTTATGAAAATGACCGGCTGGTGAGGGGAACAACAAGAGGTAATGGGGTGGAAGGAGAGGAAATTACAAACAATATCAGGCAGATCAGATCTATCCCGCTCTCGGCTCCGTTTTCAAAATATGGTATCCAGCAAATAGAGATCAGGGGAGAAGTGATCATGACAAAATCGGTTTTCGCCAAATACAATGAAATGCTTGCCGAAAAAGGACTGCCTTTACTCATCAATCCGAGAAATGCGGCAAGCGGCAGTCTCAGGCAGAAAGATCCGAAGCAGGTAGCCAAACGCAATCTCGACGCGTTTCTTTATCATGTCAGTTATTATGTGATGGAAACCGGAAAGCAATTCGCAATCGATGGCAGTGGAGATGATAAACCGGTGAAGGGAAAAGACGGTCTGCTGCATACACACAGCGGTACTCTACAGTTGTTGTGGGAATGCGGTTTTCGTTCTCCACAGAAAGAGAAAATGGTGGTAAAGGGAATTCAACCCGTAATTGATCACATTAATGATTATGAAAGGTTACGCGAAACCCTGCCCTATGAAATCGATGGATTAGTAATTAAAGTAAATGATCTTGAGTTGCAGGATAAAATGGGCATGACCACCCATCACCCACGTTGGGCAATGGCCTATAAGTTTAAGGCGCAACAGGCAACCACCATTTTAAGATCAGTTGATTTCCAGGTAGGCAGAACGGGCGCTATTACACCGGTTGCAAAGCTTGATCCTGTTTTTGTAGGAGGTGTAACGGTTTCCAGTATTTCAATTCATAATGAGGATTACATAAATGAAAAAGACCTTAAAGCCGGCGACCGGGTAGTGATTGAACGGGCCGGCGATGTGATTCCGCAGATCGTGATGTCATTGCCGGAAATGCGGGATGGATCGGAAAAGACAATTCATTTTCCCAAAAACTGTCCTGCCTGCAACAGCCATTTATTTCGCGAAGAGGGCGAAGCAGTGTGGCGATGCGTAAACATTGACTGTCCGGCACAGGTGGTAGAACGCATTCTGCATTTCGTCAGCAAAGACGCCATGGATATCCGGAGTTTTGGAGCAGCAAATGTCAGAAAATTTTATGACCTTGGTTTACTGAAGGATGTGCCCGGAATTTACACCCTCGATTTTAATGAAATCTCTAAACTCGAAGGATTCGGAAAGAAAAGCATAGAGAATCTGAAGGAGGCTATAGAACTTTCGAAATCCCAACCGTTAAACCGTTTGATTTATGCACTTGGGATCCGGTATGTAGGTGAAACCACGGCAAAGGCGCTGGCCAATTCTGTAGAAAACCTGATGCAAATTGCCTCCCGTTCGGAAGTGGAATTGCAGCAGGTGGAAGACATTGGACTAAAGGTTGCCAGCAGCATTTATCAGTTTTTCCATAATGATCAAAACATTCAGATGCTGGATCAGTTGCAGTTATTGGGGTTGAGATTTGAAAACCAGAAACAGCCAGCGTCTTCGAAATTACACCAATTGGAAGGATTAAGCTTTTTGTTTACCGGCTCTCTTGAGCAGTTAAAAAGGGACAAGGCAGAAGAAATGGTTGAACGACAAGGTGGAAAAATTCTGAGCGGTGTAAGCAGCAAGCTCAATTATCTTATTGTAGGGAAAGATGCCGGAAGCAAACTGGAGAAAGCCAAAAAAATCAGTACTATAAAGATATTAGGGGAATCCGATTTTCTGAAAATGATGGGAGAAGCCGATCATAAGTCTGATTAAAATATCATTTCAGGTGCGATACTACATTTCTCGCCTTGTTGTGTTGCACGAGCTTAAAAAATAATTAAAATGCTGAGCTTTTTTGCCAATAAGCAGCGAAAAAAACCATTTAACTGTCTGTAGTCCGTGAGTTATATAATTTAACAAAATGTAAAATTAATTTTTTTGTTAGCAGAGAATTGCTGTTATATTTGCGCACAATGACTAACTGGGTACCCATTAATTGACTTTTAGAGGAGGAAATTAATACCAGACTGTTCAAAAAATTGGAAATTTTTTAAAACCATAAAACACATGAGAAGAATTGTAACAATGATTACAGTTTTGCTGCTGGGGGCGTTTTTAGCCACAGCGCAAACAAGCTCGGTTACAGGAAAGGTGGTGGATCAAAACGGTAATCCCGTTGAAGGCGCCTCTATTCTTGTAAAGGGTACAAAAACAGGTACTTCTGCCGATGCGCAGGGGAATTTTAGTGTCAATGCGAGAGCAGGAGCTACGCTTATTATTTCTTCCATTAACTTCAACACGCTCGAAGTTAAAGCTACATCGAGCCCGATGACGATCATGCTGGAATCAGAAACCAACCAAATGGATGAGGTGATTGTAGCAGCAGGTGGTATCAGGGTAAAGAGAAAGGAAGTGGGTACTGCCAACACCGTGATCAAGGCTGAAGAATTAACAGCCTCCAAACCGGTAAACGTTGCCAGCGGATTGCAGGGCAAAGTTGCAGGTTTACAGATCAGCGGAACGAGCAGCGGTGTTAATCCGAATTATCGTCTGGTATTAAGAGGTCAGCGTTCACTTACTGGTAACAACCAGGCATTGATCGTATTGGACAACGTAATTGTACCAAACGAAGTATTGAGTAACTTAAATCCTGAAGACGTTGAATCAGTAAACGTATTACAGGGATCCGGTGCGGCAGCTCTTTACGGATCTGCAGCTTCTAACGGTGCCATCATCGTAACCACTAAAAAAGGAAGAAGAGGTGTAAATACCGTATCTGTTTCTCAAACGTCTACAATTGAAGAAGTTGCCTTCTTCCCTAAATTCCAGACAAAATTTGGAGCAGGTGGTAGCGCGTACGGTTATGATGAATTTGGTAACCCAACCTGGTCATACCTCGAAAACCAGTCCTATGGTCCCCGTTTTGACGGAAGCATGCGTCCATTAGGACCTCCGTTGGAAGATGGAAGACAAGATAGTGCGCGTTATGCCTATAATCCGGGTCATAACGGATTCTGGCAGCATGGTTTAACCAACCAGTCAGATTTCTCTGTAACCTCTGGTGACGAAAACTCAACATTCTATTTGTCAGGACAATATGCTGATGTAAAAGGTACTACTCCCGGAGACAAATACAATAGAGCTACTCTTCGTGCCAACGGTACAAGAAAATTGGGAGAGCGCTTCAACTTTACATATAGCGCTTCTTACACACAAAACAGGTATGATATTACCACACAAACGGCAAACATGTACAACAACCTGTTTAACATGCCGATGAACGTGGATATTAAAAAATACAAAAACTGGAGAACGGATCCTTTTGCTAATCCAAACGGATTCTACAATCCATGGTATGAAAACCCCTATTTCACTGCCGACAATTACCGTTCAAACTCAAGGAACGACTATTTCGTTGGAATGGCAGAAATGAGATTTACGCCTGTTAAAGGATTGGATCTTACAGCTCGCCAGGGTGTAGTTACCAGAAACTATTCAAACAAGGATATTACGCATGCATTCGATTACACTACGTATGCAGAAAATACCGATGCCAGTTCAAAATCAGATATCGCAGCTGCAGTTTCTGACGGATCAGGTTACAGAACGCAATTGTTGTCAGATCTGTTTGCAAAATACAGCACCAATTTCAGCGATTTCAGTTTCGACCTGATTGCCGGTGGACAATGGAGACAAGATCAGGCAAAAGGAATGGGCATGAGTGCAAGCGGATTGGTAATTCCTGAGTTGTTTAACATCGGAAACCGTTCAGGTACTCCGAACGTTTCTGAAGCAAACTATCTCGCCCGCCAAATGGGTGTGTATGGTGACCTTCGTATCGGATATAAAGGTTTCATATACTTACACGGAACCGGCAGAAATGACTGGGTTTCAACTTTGCTGCCTGATGCAAGATCATTCTTCTATCCGGCTGTTGACGTATCTTTCGTAGCATCTGACGCGTTGGATTTCATTAAAGAAAGCAACACCATCAGCTTGTTGAAATTACGTGCCGGCTGGTCGAAGGTTGGACAGGTTAACCTCGGGTTATCCAACTTCGGAGCTTACAGCTTACTTCCTACCTTCTCACAGAATAATGGATATCCTTATGCTTCAGGTCCCGGATATAGCATGGGTAACAGACTCGTTAGTCCAAATCTTCAGCCTGAGTTAACCAAAGGATATGAAGCAGGATTCGACCTGAATATGTTCAACGACCGCTTTACAACAAGTGTAACCTGGTTTAGCACTAAAACCGACAACCAAACGGTTGCTACCGGTATTTCAAGCACAACAGGGTTCTCCAGTTATTTGGTAAATACCGGACAAACTTCAAGTAAAGGTCTGGAAGTTACTGCTGCAGTAACTCCAATCAAAACCCGCGATTGGGTTGTTACAATTGGAGCAAACTACAGCTACCTCGATAACATGGTTAACTCGATCAGTGCCGACCTTCCTAGACTTGCTCTTGCTACTTATGCTGACGGTTCTGGTTCTTATGCTGTTGAAGGTCAAACTTTCCCGGTAATTATTGGAACAGACTATGTGAGAGACGATCAGGGCAGAGTGATTGTTGATGCAAAAACAGGCGCTCCTGAAATCAACGAGACTTTGCAGATCCTCGGAAGTGCAAGTCCTAAAAACAGATTGGGTATCAATGGAGATATCACCTGGAAAAATCTTCACCTGAGCTTCTTGTTCGAATACCGCGGCGGATACCAGATATACAATGCAATGGGAAGCGATATGGACTGGGCAGGAACAGGTTACAGATCAGGCGTATTTGATCGTACCAGGTTTGTATTCCCCAACTCAGTTTATGAAGATCCTACAAAACCAGGTACTTACATTCCAAATACCAACATCACGGTTGAAGACGGTAATGGTAGTGCAGGTTTCTGGACCAACGCAGAAAACAGGGATGTTACCAGCAACTACGTGACTTCAGGTGATTTCATTAAACTGAGAGAAGCCGTTCTTTCCTACGATCTTCCTGCTTCTGTACTTTCAAAACTTAGTTTCCTGAAAGGAGCTACCATCAGTGTACAGGGAAGAAACCTGTTTATGTGGATGGCGAAAGACAACTATTATACCGATCCTGAATACAGTGCGGGTGGAAACGACAGCAACGGTATTGGTATTACCAGCCTGGGTCAAACTCCTCCATCACGTTATTACGGAGCAACACTTTCATTGAAATTTTAATGAACCTAAAAATTGAAATACATACGGTTTAATAACGTGTATGATAAAATGATAAATATGAAAAAAATAACAACAATATTATTACTTGGGGCGATTGTTTTCGGCACCTCATGTAAAAAATATCTTGACATTAATGAAAACCCCAATGACCCGACTTCGGCAAGTGCGGAAGTAGTGTTGCCGGCGGCAATCACGGGAACCGCTTTCACGCTCAACAGCTACAATAGCTATGGCGCACAGCTCGGCGGTTATATGGCAAATGCGGGTGGATACGGTGGTTTTGGTTCAAATGTTACCTATCAGTTTGGTACCAATGACTATTCCGGCCTTTGGTCTGGCACTTACGACAACCTGGAAGATTATCAGGTAGTATTGAATTATACAGACGGAGACCTGGATTATAATTATTTCAATGCTGCTGCGAGAATCATGAAGGCATACAACTTCCAGCTCTTGGTTGACGCTTATAACGATGTGCCTTATTTCGATGCATTGAAAGGTTTAGATAATCTTACTCCAAAGTATGATGATGCAAAAACAATCTATGCTGACCTGGCTGCACAGTTAGATCAGGCGATTGCCGACATCAATGCAGCTATGGAAGATCAGGATACAAATCCTACAAGCAACGTAAAAGATCTTTCAGCAGCTACTGATCCAATGTTTAAAGGAGATATGGTGAAATGGAAGCAATTCGCCAGCACCGTTAAGTTGCGTTTGATCCTGAGAGCACACGGATTGGTTGATTTTGCAAACACAACCTTTGATGCAGATGGATTTTTGACAACGGATGCGAAGATCAATCCGGGTTTCACTAAAGATAACGGCAAACAAAACCCGTCTTACAACACATGGGTGTACAGATACGACGGTTCCGCCGCTAACAGGGCCTGGATCCCGACCAAATACATCATGGGTTTCTACGATGAACATCATATCCTTGATCAGGGTAGAGGTTATGCCAGCTATTACAACTTCCCATCTACTCCGGTAAACCAACTCGGTTTTGAAAGCAATAGCGTTCCAAAAGCGCCTTCAACCGGTGCCTGGAAATCAGATTATGGTGCGCTTGGAATCCTGAAAGGACCTGCAATGGGCCAGGTAGCAATGCTTGCTGCTGAGAGCTACTTCCTTCAGGCTGAAGCTGCAATGTAAGGTATGATTGAAGGAGATGTGAAATCACTGTTTGATGCAGGTGTACTCGCTTCTTACTATTACATCTACCAGTTTGAAGATGGAACCTATGATCTCGATTCATGGAATCCGGAAGTCGATTATAATGAAATCTATCTTCCTGATAACGAAGGAAACTACCTCGTTCACTTTGATTTGGCTGATACACCCGAAAAGCAACTGGAAGCAATCATTACGCAAAAATATATTGCCGTAAATATGGTTAATTCTCAGGAAGGTTGGAATGAATACCGTCGTACGCATTACCCCAAGATCGTTCCCGGTACCAACGATCCTTACAATACCTTTGCGTCGGCTCAGTCTATCAGTCCAAGAGCTGATAAGCTGCCAACAAGGATCCTGTATCCTTCTACTGAAGCCTCTTATAACCCAAATAACAGGCCTACAGGTATAGATGTATTTAGTTCACAGATTTTCTGGGCAATGCCATAAAAAAAAATTATAAATTTTGAAATATGAGAAATAAAGTAATTAATTCATTCATCTTTCTTGTCGGAGTGTTTTCGCTAACCTCCTGTCTGAAGGGTGATCCAATTAATCTCGATCCATCAAGATCGAACAATGTAATCGAGTTCAACAATACCGGGTCAATTGTTTCCGGCGTGAATGCAGCCTATCATAGGTTTGCCTGCGACCTGGGTACGATGGATGCCGGTGGAACTGCCACCTTTAACGTAAACGTAAACTACGCGGGTGCCGATGTCGCTCCTGAAGATATCACTGTTACACTCGCAGTAGATGAAGCGGCTTTGACCGAGTATAACGAAACCGACGAAGGAAATTTCGTAATGCCTCCCGCTGATATCTACAGCTTCCCTTCAAGCGTAGTGATTAAAAAGGGAACGCATCAGACAACTGTTCAGGTAACAATTACCAATAATGCAAGTTTTGACTTCAACGTAAATTATGCGCTTCCGTTGAAGATCGCATCTGTTAGCAGCGGTGTCATCAGCGGTAACTTTGGAACAGCAATCTATTCCTTTGCAGCGCGTAACAAGTACGATGGTATCTACACCGATGAAGTTCTGTCATTCACAGATTATACCCTTGGTGCAGCGGCTGTAGCCACTACTCCAAAGACTTTATATCTGATCACCTATGGTGCAACTTCTGTAGCCTATTTTGATCCAAATTTGAATGGTGGCCTTTATGGATTCACCTTTAAAAACAATGGCGCCGGTTCTTACTACGGTAACTTTGCTCCTATCTTTAATTTTGATGAAGCAGGCAATATTACTGCTGTAACTAACTATTACGGACAGGGTACCAATTCCTCTGCTAGAGCATGTGAATTGAATCCCGAAGGCGTTAATAAACTGACTTTTAATGCAGATGGCACGCCAAATGTACTGGAAGTGAGTTACTTCATGACCCAGGGTGGTGCATTACGTTTGTCTATCATTGAGAAAATGACCTACCAGAGTCCAAGGTAATTTCTCAAATATGTTATAAGGAAAAAGGTCCTCCAGTTGGAGGACTTTTTTCATTGCTGGTGTTTTTAATCTACAGTTAAACCTGCTAGTTTCTGCTTCCAGTATTTGAGCCAAAAAAAAGACCCGTCGTATGACAGGTCTCTGATCATTATTTGGCTGAATCTACTTTTCATCACTGTATACCGCCCTGATGTATTCTTTGTTGAGCCTGGAGATATTGGTAATCGAAATGTCTTTCGGACAGGTTGCTTCACAGGCTCCCGTAAAGGTGCAGCTGCCAAATCCCTCCTTGTCCATTTGATTCACCATGTTTACTACCCTGATTTTTCGTTCGGGATCACCCTGTGGTAATTCTGAAAGGTGGGCAACCTTGGCACTTAAAAACAGCATTGCACTGCTGTTCTTACAAGCCGCTACGCAGGCACCGCAAGCTATACAGGCAGCAGCAGCAAACGCGGAATCAGCATTTTCCTTTGGAACCGGGATGTTGTTGGCATCCTGAGCGTTTCCCGTATTTACGCTTATAAATCCTCCGGCCTGAATAATGCGGTCAAAAGCTGAGCGGTCCACTACGAGATCCTTAATAACGGGAAATGCATTTGCCCGCCAGGGTTCTACCACAATGGTATCTCCATCTTTAAATGCCCGCATATGCAGTTGACAAACCGTATTGGATTTCCAGGGACCGTGTGGCTTACCATTGATATACATCGAACACATTCCGCAAATTCCTTCACGGCAATCATGATCGAAGGCAATAGGATCTTTATCTTCCATCACGAGTTGTTCATTCAACACGTCAAACATTTCAAGGAACGACATTTCCGACGAGATATCACTTACTTTATAAGTTTCAAAATGGCCTGCTTCCCCGCTGTTTTTCTGTCGCCATACTTTTAAAGTAAGATTCATATTATAATGTTCCATATGAAGTTTTATTTAGGATAATTCCGGCACGGCCGGTTTTAAAATTATTTATAAGATCTTTGACTTGGATGTACTACATCATACTGCAGCGGTTCTTTTCGCATTTCCCAGTTACTTTCACCATTATACTTCCAGGCGGCAACAAACATGAAATTTTCGTCATCCCTCAATGCCTCTCCATCGGGAGTTTGATATTCTTCTCTGAAATGTCCTCCACAACTCTCATTACGCATAAGCGCATCCTTACACATCAATTCGGCCAGTTCGAGGAAGTCCGCAACCCTGCCGGCCTTATCCAATTCCGGATTCATTCCGAACCTGTCGCCGGGAATGCGAACTTTTTTCCAGAATTCTGCTCTCAGAGCCTTCACCTCTTCCACTGCTTCCTGAAGGTCGTGTGCATTGCGGGCCATTCCGCATTTATTCCACATAATTTTGCCCAGCCTCTTGTGAAGGCTTTCTACCGATTCATCTCCTTTTACATTCATTAATCGTTCGATTCTTTCCTCCACCTTTTTAGCTGCTTCCTCAAATGCGGGATGTGTTGTAGGAATTACGGGAGTATGGATTTCATCGGCGAGGTAGCTGCTGATGGTGTAAGGGATCACAAAATAACCATCCGCCAATCCCTGCATTAACGCGCTTGCTCCAAGGCGATTGGCACCGTGGTCACTGAAGTTTGCCTCTCCCAGGCAATACATACCCGGAACGGTCGTCATCAGTTCATAATCAACCCAAAGTCCGCCCATCGTATAATGTACAGCGGGATAAATGCGCATAGGAACGAAATACGGATTCTCACCGGTAATCTTTTCATACATGTCGAAAAGGTTGCCGTATTTTTCTTTCACCACCTGTCTTCCAAGTGTTTGAATTTCCTCTAAAGACGGGTTTTCAAGACCTTGTTTGTGGGCCTGCATTTTGCCATATCTTTCTATTGCCGATGCAAAATCAAGGTATACCGCCTGCTTACTCGTTCCAACTCCGAAACCGGCATCGCAACGTTCTTTGGCGGCTCTTGAAGCTACGTCTCTTGGAACGAGGTTTCCAAATGCCGGATATCTCCTTTCCAGATAATAATCCCTCTCTTCATGAGGAATTTCATTTGGTTTACGGTTATCATTCTTTTGTTTCGGAACCCAGATTCTTCCATCATTTCTTAAAGACTCACTCATCAAAGTGAGTTTTGACTGGTATTCACCGCTCACCGGAATACAGGTTGGATGAATTTGGGTAAAACAGGGATTTGCAAAATAGGCGCCTGCCTTATGTGCTTTCCAGGCAGCGGTAACATTGCTCCCCATCGCATTTGTGGAAAGATAAAACACGTTTCCATAGCCGCCGGTGCACAATACAACCGCGTGTCCAAAATGCCGGTCGATTTTTCCTGTAATTAAATTCTTGCAGATAATGCCTCTTGCTTTTCCATCGATGATTACGATCTCGAGCATTTCATGACGGGCATACATCGTAACATTTCCCAGCGCAATTTGTCTTTCAAGCGCCTGGTAGGCGCCAATCAACAATTGCTGACCGGTTTGGCCTGCCGCATAAAATGTCCGTTGAACCTGGGTTCCGCCAAATGAACGATTGGCGAGCAGACCGCCATATTCTCTGGCGAATGGAACCCCCTGCGCAACACATTGATCAATAATATTTGCACTTACCTGTGCAAGACGGTAAACATTTCCTTCACGGGAACGATAGTCACCACCCTTGATTGTTTCATAAAACAAACGGTAAACACTGTCCCCATCATTTTGATAATTTTTCGCTGCATTGATACCTCCCTGGGCAGCAATTGAGTGTGCCCGGCGCGGTGAATCCTGAAAGCAAAACGATTTCACTTTATATCCCAATTCGCCGAGGGTAGCCGCAGCCGACGCTCCCGCAAGACCCGTTCCTACCACTATTACCTCGATCTTACGCTTGTTCGCAGGGCTTACGAGTTTTACTGTGCTTTTATAGTTTGACCATTTCTTTTCTAACTCACCGGAAGGAATTTTTGCATCAAGCATAGGAAAAAATTTACGATTCAAATGGATTCAAAATGCTAAACTGTTTATCTTCTAATTTACGTTAATTCAAACGCTATTTTACCCAGCCAAAATAAATGGATACGGGCATCAGCGCAAATACCAGACATACGATGATGGCAAATGCATACCCGATCCCAACGAGCATATTCAAATGTTTTTTATTATTTACGCCGAGGGTTCTGAATGAACTTTGAAATCCGTGCATCAGGTGATATGCAAGGGAAATACATCCGATCACATAAAGGATTACGATCCATGGTTTTTGAAAAACTTCGATCATTTTACCATAAAGATTATGATAAACAGGTCCGTTTGGATCGTATTGCACTTCCTGCAGGCCGCCAAACCGGGAAGGAACCCAGAAGTCTGAAATGTGAACGATCAGAAATAAGAATATGATGGTTCCCAGCAGCCCCATGCTGCGACTGTACCATCTGCTTCCCCGGTTGCCATAATTGATCGCATAAGACGTACTTCTTCTCGTGGATTGTTTGGCCTCGAGCATGTATCCCTGGATAATATGGATAATGAAAAACAAGAATAATCCGATTTCCAACACCCTTGGAACAAGGGTTTGACCGAGAAAATGAGCGGCCTTATTAAAGATCTCGCCATTATCACCCGGAACAAAAACATTTGCCCAGATACAGGCATTTACAATCACGTGCACAATTAAAAAAAGAATGAGAGACAAACCAGTTATGGCCATTACTAATTTCCTGCCTACTGAAGATGTTAGTACTTGTTTCCAGGTCATACTAAATGATTAGGTGTGAGAAAATCCCTGCAAAAATAAGATAAGAAAGGCAGTAATTTTATAATATTCTTAATTAGCAGATTCGTTATTCCCGGATTTGATAAATCATCCGGGAAAATTGAAAGAAAACCTGTTGAAAAAATCTTTGATCTCCAGCATCAGATAGATCGCAAAAAAAAGAGATGCATCTCTGCATCTCCGTATTTGTCTCTTTCCAGAGTTTACAATTTAAACTTGCCGTCTTCTTCCATACGGTCAACAATTCTTCTCCTCGCGTCTTTGGTATTAAACGGCTCAACCTTTGTGTATCGCTTCAATCCCATAATCATCATACGTAACTCATCACCTTCGGCAAACGAATTTATTGCCGTTTTTCCCTGAATAAAGATTCTGTCTGCTGCATCGTAAAGAAATGTTGAAACAATGTCTTTTTGGGTGGCTGCATATTCCGCACCATAGGTTTCAGTGATTTTAATCAGCCTCAGGAGAGCGCTTTCTGCAAGATAAAGATCGATTGCCATGTCGGCGATATTCATGATGACTTCCTGTTCTTTGTCAAGGTTCATCATGAATTTTTGAACCGCAGCACCGGCCACCATTAAAATAGCCTTTTTGAAGTTGGAAATGTACTTCCTCTCTTTTCCAAAATTCTCTTCCGAATCCTCGCTGAAATCAGGAATACTCATCAATTCGCGACTTACCGCCATTGCGGGTGTCATGAGATCTATTTTTCCTTTCATCGCCCTTTTCAGGATCATATCTACAGATAACAACCGGTTTATCTCATTGGTGCCTTCATAAATGCGGTTGATCCGGCTATCCCGGTAGGCTTTGCTGATCAGGTATTCGTCACTAAAGCCATTTCCGCCGTGAATCTGAACGCCTTCGTCCACTACATAATCTAAAACTTCACTTCCATAGATTTTAAGAATCGCACTTTCAATCGCATATTCCTCTGCGGCCTTTAAATAGGCACTTTCAAACGTTTCCCCTGCCTGTCTTAATTCCGCTTCTTTTTCATCAATCATTTTCCCGGTGCGATATAGTGTACTTTCTCCCACCCAGATTCGAATGGCCATTTCGGAAAGCTTATACTTTATCGCTCCGAAATTGATGATCGGCGTTTTAAACTGTTCGCGGTCTCTCGCATACTGGAGTGACAGGTCGAAAGCCGACTTTGCACCTCCTAACGTAGAAGCACCTAATTTATATCTTCCCGTATTTAGCGTATTGAACGCTATAACGTGTCCTCTTCCTATTTCTCCTAAAAGATTTTCAACCGGCACCTTGCATTCCTGAAAGTAGAGTTGTACGGTTGAAGAGCCTTTGATGCCCATTTTGTGTTCTTCGGCCCCAATCGTAAAACCTTCCGTTCCTCTTTCAACTATGAAGGCCGAGAATTTGTCGCCATCGATCTTGGCAAAAACGGTAAAAATGTCTGCAAATCCGCCATTGGAGATCCAGCATTTCTGACCATTCAGTATATAGTATTTTCCGTCTTCAGACAATACGGCGGTTGTTTTAGCGCCGAGTGCATCTGTTCCGCTTCCGGGTTCGGTTAATCCATACGCGCCGATCCATTCACCCGAAGCGAGTTTGGGAAGGTATTTATCTTTTTGCTGCTCATTTCCGAAATACAGGATGGGCAATGTGCCAATTCCCGTATGGGCAATGAATGACACGCAGTAAGAGGCGCCGGGTCCGGTGCATTCTGCTATCATAGTGCTGGTGACAAGGTCTTTTTCAAGACCGCCATATTTTTCAGGAAGGCTTGCGCCCAGTAATCCTAATTCTCCTGATTTTTTCAATAGTGCAGGAATTAATCCTTCTTCCTGGCTTTCAATTGCTTCGCGTTGTGGAATCACTTCGGATTTAATAAACTGGCAAGCCATTTCCCTTATCATCTTCTGCTCTTCAGAAAAATCTTCAGGGATAAAAATGCTGCCAGCTTCAACATCCTTGACTAGCCATTCCCCACCTTTTAAAGTTTGGTTGTTGGTACCGATCATAAATATGTATTAAAAAAAGAGTATAAATAGTGAAAGCGAACCTTTTAAAAGCGCTGATTATTACCAATACTTATGCCACAAGAAGGAAGAAATACAGATTTATAAAAACTTTATAACTCTTCGTCCTTCGCCAAAACCGATGAAGCGATTATCCTGAGCGCATGAATTTTATTGAATAGTAGGGAGGTGGCGATCCTCTCTATCCGTACACAGAGTTCGTTTTGATTGGGCAGTTGGAGGCAATCGATTATTGTTTTGCCTTTCAGATAAAACCCGTCAGCATGTTCTGCCAGAATGCATCTCATTTTCATTCCGCTTATGAAAGCAGCGCTCTCTCCATAAAGGCTTTCCAGCTTCATTGCTCTTAAAAGAGCGCTTTCCGCCGTGTAGGTATAAATGAGCAAATCGGCAAGATTCAGTGCAATTTGTTGTTCCTTTTTTAGTTGTTCGCCAAGGTTTTCTATGACAGTTGTGGTGAGGAGTGCCAGAGTTGATTTAAATTCACCGATAAGGGCCTTTTCCTGTTCGAACAAGTCTCGTGATCCGTCATCATCCTCTAATTCGTCATAAGTAGCACCGTTCACGATTTGCTGAAACCTTTGTCCGTTTTCCGTTTTCTTCAGCAGCATCTCGACCAGCAAAAGCCGGTTGATTTCGTTGGTTCCTTCAAAAATCCGCGTTATCCGGTTGTCGCGATAAATTCTTTCGGCCGGAAATTTTTCATCCAGTCCATCCAACTCAAGAATCTGAATAAACTCGTCGCCAAAACGGTCTAAAATTTCGGTTGAATAAATCTTAACGATCGCGGCCTCCAGCACGAATTCTGAAGTGGCTTTCAAAT
Organism: Bacteroidota bacterium; assembly: GCA_023423835.1. Taxonomy (GTDB): domain Bacteria; phylum Bacteroidota; class Bacteroidia; order Chitinophagales; family Chitinophagaceae; genus JAFAEW01. The sequence continues at coordinate 23,893 of JAFAEW010000085.1, forward strand.
AGGCGTCGTTTTCGTCTTCGCCCATCGCGAGTAAGTCGAGATTTTTGTCGTCAATCGTCTTTGCCGTTCTGAAGAGAACAGTTTCCAATGCCCAGAAATCTGTACTCAGGGCAGCGATTTTGGCGTCAATTATTTGGGATTTTCTTTTTAATGATTCAAGGGAATTTTTTTTCAAATAACCGGTGAGATCCTTAAGTATCAGGTTACAAATGCCCAAAGCGAGGAATCCCAATTTGAAGCGTCCGGAATTCAATGTGTTGAGGGCGATGATATGGCCTTTACCGGTTTTTCCAAGAAGATTGGCGGCCGGAATTTTGCAATTCTCAAAAAAGAGCTGAACTGTGGACGATCCTTTTATTCCCATTTTATGTTCTTCCGCACCTTTTGTAAATCCTTCCGTTCCAGCTTCCACAAGAAAGGCGGTAAAATGACGGCCATCAACTTTTGCAAAGACGGTGAAAAGATCGGCCATTCCGCCATTTGTGATCCAGCATTTTTGTCCGTTTAACACATAATATTTTCCGTCTGCTGTTAAATGAGCAGTGGTTTTTACCGATAAAGCATCGCTTCCACTGTCCGGCTCCGTTAAACCATAGGCAGCTATTAATTCTCCTGAAGCCAATTTTGGCAAAAACCTCTTTTTCTGTTCCTCATTTCCAAAATACAAAACCGGTATCGTTCCAATGCCGGAATGTGCCGCCTGGGCTACTCCAAGGGAAGTGTAAACGGCACCGCCATAGTTTACCAGGGAAGAGGCAAGTACGCCCAGGCCTGCGCCGTTGTATTCCCGGGGAATGGAAGGGCTTAAAAATCCTTTATCAGCCATTTTCTTCAATAGTGCTTTCAGAAGAGAAGGATTCATTTTTTCAAGTTCAGGAATCAGCGGAACGACTTCGGTTTCATAAAAATTCCATACGTCCTCCCTGATCTGAATGAGCTCAGCCTGCAGATCCTCTGGTATGAAAACAGAAAAACGAGTGCGATTTTGGAACAACCAGTTTGCTCCTTCAGATTTTTGTGTGATAAAGGGTTCAGCAATCATAACAAATGTTTGAGCGTAAAAGAGCGGAATATTTCAGTCTCAATTTACTACTTTTTAAGGTATTTCTTTTGAAACTGCACAGCTTTTTTTTATTATTTTTTATCTTTCAGGAAAATCATTTTCATGCGATTCATTACACTGATGCTCTTGCTGACCGTTTCAATGCAACTGCCTGCCCAAAAGACCGACCATTCTCTGGAAAGGCAGCTCCGGGCGCTTATTGAAGACTTTCACGGAGAGATCGGCATTTTCGTAAAAGATCTCAAAAACAACAGAACGGTAGACATCAATGCAGACTCAGTCTTTCCTACCGCGAGCATCGTTAAAATCCCGATTCTGATAGGAATAATGGACAAGATAAACAAGGGAGAATTTCAGTTTCACCAGCAAATGGTGTACACTGATTCCCTTTATTACAGTGAAGGAGATGATCTGGTGTCAGAACTTAAAGACAGTGCAACCGTTGAACTCGGAAAAATTATCAGTCTGATGCTTTCCTTCAGCGATAATTGCGCAAGTCTCTGGCTTCAGGGATTGAGTGGAGGCGGTGAAAGAATAAATCAGCTACTCGATAGCCTCGGATACCGAAACACCCGTGTGAACAGCCGTACCGCGGGTAGAAGGCCGATTTGGGAAATTTATGGATGGGGACAAACGAGCCCCAGGGAAATGGCCGGCCTGATGGAAAAAATCATAAACGGTAAAATTATCAGTAAAGAGATGAGTGAAAAAATGACCCGGCTATTGGGAAGGCAATATTGGGATGAAGAAGCGCTTTCTCAAATTCCACCGGATGTTTTTGTTGCTTCAAAAAGCGGTGCAGTCGACGCCAGCAGAAATGAGGTTTTGTTTGTCAACAGCAAAAACAATCCATACATTTTCAGCGTGTTTACTAAAAATAACAGAGATACAAGTTGGGAAAGAAGTAATGAAGCCTGGGTGCTTACTCGAAAAATTTCGGCTTTACTTTGGAAGCATTTCAATCCTAAAAGCGGGTGGCAGCCTTCGCAGAAAGGTAATTAATGTGCCGGAACCAATCCCATTTTGTTTTGTAAAAAATCCGCTATTGAATGTTCGACGCCACCGATATCGTTTGACTTCAGGTAGGAGGCGATTACATGATCGCCGGTTTCAGGAAGCGCCTGTTTTTCCTTTATTTCCGATCCCAGTTCAACGAACATGGAAAGCATTGCAGATACTTTCACAACCGGATCCTGATGTGATTGGTCCTTAAAATAATAAAGTAATAAAACCGGCGCTTTTACGCTTTCAAAGGTGGCTTTATTCATTTTTGTTTCCAGTAATTCCTGTAATTGTACGGCTGCTTCAAGCCTGTAGTTTGAATACCAGTATTTTTTGTACTCCGGTCGTTGATCTGTTGAATAGACACTGTTTCCTCCTTTCACCCATCTTGCCATCTGTAATCCCCAGTGATTATTGAGAATGAAGGCGTTTTGCTCATTAATTGCGATATTCGGACTTAATAACACGAGTCCGTCAACCAACTGCGGATAAGAGGCCGCGAGCATCAAGGCGAGGGTACCACCCGTACTGCATCCCATCAGGATTACTTTGTTTCCCAATTTGCTTCCAATTGAAAGAGCTTCTTTTGCAGAGTTCCAGTAGTTGTCGACGGTGAAATTCAACATTGGATCAGTGGTATCGATTCCATGATCAGAAAGGCGGGACAGATATAAATTGCATCCGAATTTCTTTGCAATGTCGCGGTGAACCGGAAATCCTTCCTGTTGGGAGGCGCTGAACCCGTGCAGATACACGATGGCGTATTCGGTTTTTTGGTGGGAAGAATCATTGTTCCAAACAATCCTTGCTTCATTATCGGGTTTGATTTTATGCATTGATTCCTGAAGCCGGATATAATTTTCCAGTGAGTCGAAATCCGAAGGAATCTTTTCCAGCGTTTCCGCGTAAGCCGGAGCAGAAGGAGCAGGACCTATAAAATATACCGTGAAAAATAACCCAATCAGCAATAGCAGGACCTTCAGGAATTTCATTTTTGCGATGAAATTAAAATATCCAGCATATTTGAAAAAAGTTATTTTGCATTCCATCCTTTTAAATTACCGTTTGTACAATCTGGAAAAACTGGACTTTATAAAGTAGTTTATTTTGTAAACTACATTTAAGTTTTTGACATGAAATACGTTTCACTCATATTCACGTTATTTATTTCGCTTTCTGTTTTTTCGCAACAGACCATTAGCGGAAAGGTTACCGATAACAGAGGGCGAGCATTAATAGGCGTAAGCATCAGTTTGAAAGACAGTTATGATGGTGGTCTTACCGATTCTCTTGGAAATTATTCCTTCTCAACGGATGAGAAAGGCGAAGTTATTCTTTTCGCTTCCATTGTCGGTTATCGTCCTTTTGAAGAAAAGATAACATTGGAAGGCAAGCCGGTTCAATTAAACATATCCCTCAAGGAAGAATTAAATGAATTAAAAGCCGTATCGGTTACCGCAGGCGCGTTTGCGGCCGGCGATGCTAAACGTGCTACAACGGTTTTAAGCTCCCTGGATGTGGCAACCGTTGGCGGTGGGAATGCTGACATTACTTCTGCGGTAAAGACATTGCCCGGCGCACAACAGATTGGCGATCAGGAAGGACTGTTTGTGAGAGGTGGCGCCGGATACGAAACAAAACAATTTATTGACGGAACATTGGTCAACAATCCTTATTTCACGAGCAGCCCCGATATTGCTTCAAGAGGAAGGTTTAGTCCTTTTTTGTTTAAGGGAACGGTATTTACCACCGGAGGATATTCGGCTTTATATGGAGAGGCATTATCATCGGCCCTGATATTGGAATCGATTGATCTGCCCGAGCGTTCTGCTGCAAATGCTTCAGTTTCGCCCTTGTTTTTGGGTGCCGGATTTCAGGACCTCGCAAAAAATAAAAAATCATCCTGGGGAATAAATTACAGTTATGTAAACGTGGGATTATATTTTGACCTGATAAAGCAAAAACCTGACTATTTTAAAGTGCCGCAATTTCATGATGCGGATGCAAATTTTAGAATTAAAACAAAGGGCGGAGGGATCATAAAATATTATACAACCTACAGCAATAATAGCCTGGGATTGAGAAATGCAGACATCGACAGTACAGGTTTGAAGGATGCGTTTTCATTACACAATACTAATTGGTACAACAACCTGAGCTGGCGGGAAAACCTGGGTAATGGTTGGAAAATGAATCTTGGCCTGAGCTACAGCACCAACCGCGATCTGATAAGTCAGCAGGTGGAAAACCAGGATAATGAGGCTGTATATCCTTCCGGGCTTCCCTGGGAATTTAAAAACTTTTCGCTCAACAGCCGGCAGGATCTTTCGCAGATTAAACCGGTATTTGAAAAAAGGCTTTTTGGAATCAGCACCTTAAGATTCGGCGGGGAATATTGGTACAGTGTAAATCGCAATTGGTACAACGATACCGTCACCGTACTGAAGGATAATTTTCAATCGCTGTTTGCAGAAACGGATATATATATCACCAATAATCTCGCTGCTAAAATCGGCGGAAGATTTGAGCATTCTGCACTAATAGACCGCAGCAATATTGCGCCGCGAATTTCGGTTGCGTACAAGGTTGGAAAAGGCGCTCAGTTTTCGGCTGCCTATGGAATTTTTTATCAGAAACCCGAAAACCAGCAGCTATTTTTCACGACCGATCTAGGATATACAAGGGCAACGCATTATATCCTGAATTACCAAAAGACCGTTACTGACCGGATTTTCAGGATTGAAGCGTTTTATAAAAAATATGACGACCTGGTAAAATCCGTTCCCGTTTATTACAACTACTATAATTACAACAACACCGGCAGCGGCTATGCCAAAGGAATTGAACTTTTCTGGCGCGATAAGAAAAGCTTCAAAAACTTTGATTACTGGATCAGTTATTCTTATTTAGACACGAGGCGTGAATACCTGAATTATCCACAATCATTGCAGCCGAATTTCGCCGCAAATCACACGGCCTCAGTCGTCTTAAAAAGATTTTTTGTGGATATTAAAACCGGGTTTAATGTTACTTACAGCTATGCAACCGGACGACCTTATTACAACCTGATGTACAATGGGCCGGCAAACAAATATGTGGTTGCGGATGAAGGGAAAACGAAAGATTATCACAACATGGG
>JAFAEW010000147.1 GCA_023423835.1 Bacteroidota bacterium
ATATAATACCTTGCCATCCATTGCCAAAACGCCAGTTGTGAATCGCTTACCAGCGGAACTTCGTCAATAAGATTTAATATTGGCTTTGGAGAAAAATCAACCGGTTTATTGTGATGAAGGTTTTTGATAACACCGGCATATTTTTTATTCCTGAGTTCTACCTCCACCCTTAATCCACGGCTCACCTTATCGTGATAGTCAACCGGGATAGACCAGGTGTAATTTTGCGGCAGGTTTAGTGGGATGATGATTTCGGCAAATAAAGCAGATTCATTTTGTGTCCGTAGATTTTGCTGAAGCCTGTTTATTTCTGAAGGATTTGATTGCATTAATCGAAGGTTCTTTGATCACGAATATACCCTGACTTTTTATTTTTCTGACCGGTATTTCAAAATTGCCGTTGTCATCAGATTGTGAACATGTTCTTTTAACAGATTGATTTCTTTCAAAGAATAATTTTCCACATTTATATCGTCCATAAAAACAACACGAGACGCACCTGCAGTCAGTTGAAGGAACTGATCCGGAGGGAGTCGTTCAATGGTGTCAATAAATAAGACCGGTTTGATCGGTGTCCGGGTTTCCACCGCAAGTCTGAAAGCCCCGTCGTAGAAAGCTTTGAGCGGCCGATCGGTTTCATTGAAGGTGCCCTCCGGAAAAATGAAGATGGAGATGTTTTTCTCCAGGGCTTTCTTCATTGCCCGAACGCTTTTCGATCTTTTTTCTGCGCTCGTTCTGTCAACCAGAATTACCGCCGCGCGGTATATCAATCCAAAAACAGGATATCGCACCATTTCATATTTTCCCAAAACTCTTACAGGTTGCCGAATAGAGCGTACTACAGCGGGAATGTCAAGATAGGAGGAATGGTTGGCAATAAAAATATAATGGCTGTTTCGGTTAAGCGGAGCCTCGTAAATTTCCTTATGACGAATGAATGTACTTCCATACCAAAGTCGCGCCCAGATGTTGCAACAGAGATAAACGAGATTGCCGCCTTTTTCATTTCCGAACAATGAAAACACCAAAACGAAAGGCAACACCATCAGCATCAGAATCAAAAAAACAATGATCGCATAAACGGAAAATAAAAACAGGATGCCTATAACAAGTAACCTCATTTCGCAATTTTAAACTGAAACAGATAGAATGGCAAAAATATTATTATCGGTTCGTGCTTCAACCGTTCTCCTTATTTGAAAAATGCCGCGGAAATTTAGTTGAATTAAAACCGTGGAAACAGTCAGGCTGACAACTAAAGTTTACAGGTGATTCGGTGCGTTTCTTTTTCAGTGATAATTTAAAGGCATAACTATTGTCGATAAATGTGAAAAGTGATTTATGAAACCATATTTTTCAATATTTGCTTTGTTCCTGTTTTTCTCCTGTTCAACTTCTAAAACCCCACTCAACGGAAATGCTATTTCAGATATTTCCGGCACTTCATGGAAAGGAACGATTCCTTGTGCGGATTGTGAAGGCATTGCCGTTCAGCTAACCTTCAATCCGGATAAGCGTTTCAGGCAGACCTACGTTTACCTTGGAAAAAACGTCTCACCTTTTGTTGACAGTGGAAATTGGGCGGTTGAGAAAAATGACATGATCCGTTTAACCGGAAATAACGGGCATAAAAGCTATCTGAGAATGGCAGGCAACCGTTTGCAGATGCTGGATGCAAATAAAAAAACTATCGATTCTCCCTTGAAAGAAATGTATTTTCTTAGCAGGATGGAGGGAGAGGAGAACCCGGCGATTTATAATGAAAAGATGCTTTCGGGAACCGATTTTACTGCTTCAGGTAACGAACCCTTCTGGGGATTGGACATAGATTTTGAAACCAATATTTCTTTTGCAAATGCCGACGGATTTGAATTGAATGTGCCATTTGTAAAGACGGCAGAACCGCCAGGGCAAACACAAGGACCGATACCGGCAATCACTTATTTTTCAGCGACTAAAAACGGAAGTATCGCTGTTGAAGTTGATTTTGGGAAATGCACCAACTCAATGTCCGGCGCAGTTTGTAATACCCGGGTAAAAGTGGAAGTAACCGACGCAGGAGGGAACCGAAAACGTTATGAAGGATGTGGAAGATTTCTGGGAAATGCCAGGCTGAACAACCTTTGGAAACTCCGGTCAATCGGAGATCAGCCAAATGACACGTTGGTGATTAAACAGGCGCCCACGATTCAATTCAGGATTGAAAGCGGACTTGTAGCAGGATTTTCGGGCTGCAACCGTTTTCACGGAAGTATGGAGCTTGTTAACGATAGCATTTCTTTTAAGCAAATGGCTTCTACATTAATGGCTTGTCCCGAACAATTGATGCGGCTGGAGGATAGATATCTAAAACTCATTTCCGGACAAAAAGATCACTTCATCGTAACCGATAACCTGCTTTTTCTTGGCGAGGGATCGAGCCGCATGATCTTTGAGACCGCAGAGTGAGAACATTTTTAATTAAATCTTTCTTATTCTTTTACATTATCCGTTGCTGCTGGTTTTTAATTCGTGAAATTTGTGCCGGTTCTTTCTCCACAAGTTTTTTTATATGAATGAAATGCCGATTCAAAGCTGGCAGAAGAAGGCTATTGAGAATCAAAAACAGTATAAGCGGTTTTTGCAGCGGGCAGATAAAAACAAGCTGATCCGTCAGATGCCGGCCGTGCATCAAAAAGTGGTCGAAGAAACAAACTGCCTCAACTGTGCCGCTTGTTGTAAAAATTATTCTCCACGCTTCAAAACAACCGATATCAAACGCATCAGTAAGCACCTGAGAATGAAAGAAGGTTTGTTCATCGAAACCTACCTTCGCCTTGATGAAGATGGAGATTATGTGACAAAATCTTCGCCCTGCCCGTTTTTAGGAAATGACAACCGCTGCGGTATCTACGATGAAAGGCCAGGTGATTGCAGGCGTTTTCCCTATACCCATGAAGACGTTCTATTTAAAAGGATCAATATCACTTTGAAAAATGCAAGCTTTTGTCCGATCGTCTTTAAGGTTTTGGAAGTTTTAATGACGGCTGAAAAGCGGTAAGCTTAAAGATATTCCTTCAAAAAATCCAGAAATTCCTCTCTTGCGATCATTCTCGCTCCCAGGCTTTCAAGGTGTGGCGTATACACCTGGCAATCTATCAAAACGACTCCTTCTTTTTTCAGTTGATCGATTAAGCTAATAAATGCAAATTTGCTTGCATTCGGATGCCGCGAAAACATGCTTTCTCCAAAAAAAAGCCTTCCCATTCGTAGTCCGTAAAGCCCGCCCGCCAGTTCATCATTGATGAAAGTTTCTGCACTCACCGCATATCCCAACCCATGAAGATGACGATAAGCGTCGCTCATTTCGTCATTTATCCAGGTTCCTTCCTGATCCTTCCTTTTAATATAACGGCATTGATCGAGCACAGCGGGAAAAGCCGTGTTGTATCTGTACTGGAAGACGCCTTTTTTCATCAGCGTCTTCATACTTTTAGAGACTTTCAGTTCGTCGGGGAAAAGAACGAAACGTGGATCGGGGCTCCACCAGAGCGGAATGCCGTCTTCATACCAGGGAAAAATTCCGTTGCTATATGCTTTTATCAATCTTTCAGCCCTTAAATCGCCGCCGATTGCCAAAAGGCCGTCCTCGAGTGCTTCATGAACGGGCGGAAACCAAAGATGTTCTGTTAGCGCATATAAAGGCATGTATCAATTCTTGTATAAGAAAATGTTCTTGCTCAGCTGTTAACCTTTACCTCAATGGTAGCACCGATTCCGCGTTCCGTAATTGCTTCACATAATGGCTTGAGTGTGTCGTAATCGCCTTGTTTTACACTGCACTTTCCTTTGAAATGGATGATCAGCGAGCATTGTTCGGCCTGCTCTTCAGTATGGTTGCAAACCTCGATCAGGGTAGTGATTACCCATTCAAATGTGTTTACCTCATCATTCCAGACTATCAAATCATAAGGAAATGCTTCCATTTCGAGCAAATCCACATCCTGCTGTTCAAAAGGAGATGCTTCCGGCTGATAATTTCCTGATTTCATAATACAAATTTAAAAAAAATTATGCAGTAAAATGAGAAGCTTTAAAACGGGTCGAATCTCAATTTTAAGCGGTTCTGCCCATCTGTTTCAAAAAGGAAACATGAGAAATTACGGCCTGGTACATGTAATTGAATTCAATATATTCTACCCCGAAATCCTTACAGGCTTCTTTGATGATCTTGCTGATCTGTGGGTAATGAACGTGTGATATTTTAGGAAAAAGATGGTGCTCAATCTGAAAATTCAGACCGCCTACATACCAGCATATAAGTTTATTTCTGGTGGCGAAATTGGCGGTTGTCTTCAATTGGTGAATTGCCCATTCGTCTTCGAGTTTGCCCGTATCTTCATCAGGAACCGGAAACGCGGTATGTTCCACCGTATGTGCAAGCTGAAACACGATGCTTAAAACGAATCCTGAAGTAAGTGTGAAAAACAGGAAACCAATGATCCAGCTTTCAAATCCTAATATGTAGATTGGCAGAAAGATGAAGAGGGTATAGTGAAAAAGTTTGAAAGCCCAGAAGCTGATGTGGTCTTTCAGTTTCATCTTTTTCAACGGCATCGCGCCGATTCTTCCACTGAAATATTTCCGGTAGTCGCTGAGTAATACCCAGTATAAATGAAGAAAACTGTATAAAATCCAGAAATAAAAATGTTGGAATTTATGAAACGCATATCTTTTTTGGGTTGACGCCATGCGTAATAAAGGCTTAATATCAATATCATCGTCAACGCCGTCGATATTTGTGTAGGCATGGTGAATGATATTGTGCTTCATATTCCACATGAAATGGCTTGCGCCCATCACTTCTGCAGTTAAGGCAGCCGTTTTATTTATCGTCAGACTTTTACTGAAACTTCCATGACCGCCGTCGTGCATCACATTAAATCCGATAGCTGCCGTTAATAATCCTAAAACAATGGAAAGACCGATGGCAAGGAGAGGACCGGGTGTATAAAAAACAAGGAAAACATAGCAGGAAACAAAGAGTACAACGAGAATCAGTGCTTTTGAAAAAAGTTTAAAACCGCCGGTAGTTGGTTTGCCTGTCTTTTCAAAATATTCATTAGTGCGTTTTTTTAATTCGAGATGGAAAGATTTTTTATTGGATGCGAACTTCGGTGTAGACATTTTCTGTTATTTCTGAGATTTAATTCGGGTAAAGGTCACCCGAAACGGTCAATAATACGGGTAAATTGCTGCATTTAATTGTTAAATCATGTAGTTTCCATAATAAATGCGTCAAAATTACGGATGCCGATTGTTTTGGCACTCAAATACCCTTCGGCATATTGCACTCCAATTCTTTTGCCCAGCCTGAGTGCACGGCCTTTAACTGTTTCTAAAAAATCCGGAGACGAGATATAAGTAGATGGTTCATCGCGATTGTCATTCTCACTGAACTGGGTGGTATAACAAAGAACGGCTTCTATTTTCTTATCGTGGAAAGCGGAAATATCAAACACAAAATCGGGTTTTAAGTAGCGGTCCTGAATGTAATGAAATACATATTTGGGACGCCATTCTGATTGGATATTTCCTTCATGAGATGTTTCAATCTTTCGTAATCCCGATAAAAACGCAGCGTCACTCACCAACTTAGCGCTTCTTCCATGATCAGGATGGCGGTCTTCAGGTGCATTACAAAGAACGATTTCAGGCCGGTACTTCCTGATGATCTGTATCACCTTCAAAGTATTTTCCTTGTTATGTTCAAAGAATCCGTCTTCCATCCGGAGATTTTCCCTGGCTGATACGCCCAAAACCTTTGCCGCATCTGCCGCTTCCTGATCTCTTGTTTCTGCTGTTCCCCTCGTTCCGAGTTCTCCTCTTGTCAGGTCAATGATGGCTGCCGTTTTTCCGGCGGCAATCGAGGCAAGTAAAGTACCGGCACAGCCCAATTCTACATCGTCAGGGTGTACCCCAAACGCGAGTATATCTACTTTCATGATAATTTTTTTGAATCGCAAAAGTAACAAAAACAAAAAGGGAAGTTCTAAAAAAATGAATTTCTGATGGAGGATCTGTTCATCAATTCTTTACAGAGGCAGGATAAGATCTCACTCCGTACATCTGTTCTACTTCTTTTACGATCATTTCCATCGCTTTATCCTTTCCTTCGGGATAATAGTTCTGACGGAGATTGCTTCCGAAAACGAGCGCGATCGTTTGCCAGAAAGCGGCATTGAACCTCCCTTTATAGCTGTCGATAATTTCATAACAGTTGTTGCCGGTATTGCGATAAATCAGTTTCATCAATACCTTGCCCTGATAGACAGAAAGATTTTGAATTTTATCGGCAAACTCTCTTTTGATTTCTGCTTCCCTCGAAAGTATGATTTGTTTCCGCTGGTTTTTGTCGTGCACATTTACCAACTGCGCATTAATTTCATTCATAACTTTTGAAGCCGATTTCGCATACGGATAAGTTACATAAACTGCGTTTCTGAGGCGCGTCCATTCCGCATACTGTTTCTTCCATTTTCCATACAGTTTTCCGGTAACCCACACCTCATCGAGCCAGCTGCAGGGAATAGTATCGCCGTTTGCTTCCACACAGGCATTTACAATGATGGTATCATAAATTCCGTGTCCGTTTTGCGCCTTTGATGCCAATGGAGTAAGGTTTCCTGAAAGGAGGATTACAAATAAGCAGATAATATTTTGCCGCCTGAGCATAATGTAAAAATAGAATTTTCGGGACAAATTCTTCTATTGCACTTGTAAATCTAAGGGCTATTAAATCGATTTCAATAAACTTTAACGAAGACCGGATTGGCAATGCGTTTGAATTGCCTTCCTGGTGCGGTCATTCGAAAATCCGAAGTCGGTTTTCTAATCTTCCAATACCGGCTCCTTTCTAGCCTGGCGGGTTTTCACCGTTTTTTTCTTCCGGTTGTGCTGGGCCATGCTCATAAACAGTCCTGTTACCATCACAATAATCCCTAACCAAACCAACATGATAAACGGAAACTCATAAACTTTTAAAGTCATAAGATCGTTGAGGTTTGAAGTTTCCTTGATGCCGATCTGCATTTCATTCAGCCGTTCATCACTGATCTTATCAAACCGCAAAACGAGATTCTGGGCGATAACGGTATCCGGCAGGTTTCTATAGGCGCTGTCGTGCATGTTGATGGCAAATCCCGGTCTTGCTTCATACTTTCTTCCATCCTTTGCAATCACCGTCATGTCCATGATCACCGGTGTTTCTCCCGGATTAAGCGGCTTTCCGAAATTTTTTGGTGCTACTTCAACTTTATTAAAGACAATCATTCCGTTGTCGTAAAAGGTTGAATCGCCGGCTTTCATCTTTACCGGTCTGAAGGCCGCAGTGTCCTGTTCCGTGACCGCTCCGCTCCAGGTGGTAACATAGGCAAAAATGTCATGGGTGAGGTAATGTTTTTTATCGGGATTTGCTGAAAATCCTTCCTGGCCTTTATTGTTTTTAAGCACATCAGGATAAATGTTGAACGTTTCCTTCCCATCCTTGCTTTCAAATTTCAGTTCGAAATATTTTTTCCTGTCGAAGTCATTTACAGTATCCCGGACATAGGTTACATTGTACCTGCCCATGTCGGTGCGGATACCTTTGAAAAGTGTAATGTTTTCTGCCGGATCCTGGTCTTTTGTTTTCTCAAAAACGTGAATACCGGTTGTATTCATGCTGAGGGTTTCTTTTTTACTCGAAGAAATAAGCACTCCAAATAAAAACAGTGTGAATCCGATATGCGCAACGGAAGCGCCGGCCACCTTTATTTTTCCTTTTAAAACCGAAAAGATATAGGCAGCATTTGCAATGATGGCAAAGACTACCGAGAAAATGGCGATATGGATGGCTGCTAAAAATCCAATTCCTTTGGATGTATAATCGATGTTGCCGAATAAACTGATCAGCATACTCACAACAAAGGCAATCAGAAAGGGCGGCGTAATCTTTTTGTAGAAGGTTTTCCGGGGGGTATCCTTATACTTCATGAATTGGGAAAAAGCCGTGAGTATCCCGAGAATGATTGCGATAAATATCTGAACCTGGTTGTGTGCAAATTCAGGATCAGCCGGAGGAGCCACATTGGTCTTAAAGATGGCATTAAATACCGGAATCGAGGTCTTCGAAATGATCAGAACGGCCGATAAAAACAACACCAGCGCGCCTATAAACATCCAGAATTCGCGGCTATACGTGTTTTCTTCGCGGTGAGGTGAGGGCATTTGCTTCTTCCTCATGAAGAATAATACCATTGCGGGAACAAAGAAGATCAGCAGAAAAGCCAAAAGCTGCACCGTCATATCCGCACCCGTGAAGGCATGAACGGAGGTGTCTCCTAAAATGCCGCTTCTCGTGAGAAAGGTAGAATATAAAACAAGCGAAAATGAGAGAATATAAAACAGGTAGGTCGATTTCAACGAATAGCCGGTGCTTTTGTATATCAGGTTTGTGTGTAATCCCGCAATTAAGATCAGCCAGGGAACAAGCGAGGCATTTTCCACGGGATCCCATGCCCAATATCCTCCAAAACTCAAACTTTCATACGCCCACGCGGCACCCATCATGATGCCGGTACCAAGGGCAGCGGCAGAAAAACAAGCCCATGGAAGCGAAGATTTAACCCAGCTATGGTCTTTGGTGATGAGGCCTGCATATGCAAATCCAAATGGAATGATGGTGCTGGCAAATCCAAGAAACAGGACAGGCGGATGAATAACCATCCAGTAGTTTTGAAGTAGCGTATTCAGGTCATTCCCCTGACGGATCCGTGGGAAACTTAAATAATCGGCATTGGCAAATACCGGAAGATCCGGCATCTGATCGCGAAAGAGAATAAAGGGATTGCTTCCAACCTTTGCATTAAAAATATAGACGCCGATGATCATAGTGGCGATACAAAACTGCGCAAAGCTCACCACCGTCATTACCGGTGCTTCCCATTTTTTTACTTTCCAGATGAATAGCCATCCCAACAGACAATGCCAGAAACTCCAGAGCATGAAACTTCCTTCCTGGCCTTCCCAGAAGCTTGCCAGAAGGTATTTCGGCTGCAGCTCGATGGATGTGTGGTTCCAGGCATAATAATATTCGTAATAATGATTTGAGATGATGAAATATAGAAATCCAAAGATGGCGAGAACAGAAATTGTTTCAAGTAAAAATGCCATTCTGGCAAACTTCGTCCAGCTTTCTTTTTCAATAGGATCACTTTTTTTGGTTGCGATAAAATAAGCAATGGTAGCTACCAGTGAAGCGACCAATGAAAGCACTACAAAAAAATGGCCGAACTGACCGGGAAGTAAATGTTCTCCTATATATTTCATGCTGAATGCGCTTTAATCTTTACCGTTTGAGACAAATTAGTAAGATGCGTTTAGGTTTTCACGGGTTGCATTGGGTTCATCCTTATACTTTGAGGGGCACTTCAATAAAATATCCTTGCACTCAAAGTGGTCGCCCACTACGGCTCCTTTCAATACAAGCCGTTCGCTCTTTTCCATATCAGTAGGTTTACTGTTGCGGTAAACCACCTTAATCGAATTGCCGAGGGTATCAAGAGCAGTGAAGGTGAGATAATTCGGATTTTTTACAGCATCATATTCCAAAGGTTGGGTCTTGTCGAGTTTGGCTACAAGCGTTACAGCCTTTCCGGGCTTTTGTTTGGCCACATTGATGGTGTCGTAAGTAGTAACATCACCCATGAAACTTATCAAGACAGCTATTGCCACCGCAATTAAAACCAAAGCTATGATGTGTGTCTTTTTCATAACTGAAAATTTCAACGGCAAAGGTAGGTTAAAAAGGGTTTGAATCGGAGGTTTGAAAAAATAGTTCGTTAAAAGAAACTAAAGCATTTCTAAAATAATCCGTGCATTAATAACTGCCTGCATCGACATTCTCCACATTTTTTTGTTTGCAACGGGTGGTTTATATATATTTATCTCTAATTATCAAAAAATTAACTTTATGACCCGAATGACAACACACAGATCGACCTTACTCTCTGTTTCAACCATGCTCTTCTTATTATCAGGAACAACTTCATGCAACAAGACCTTCGAACCCCAACATCCGTTAAATGCAAATGCCTCTTCCAAGGAGGAAGTTTCCGACAAACCCAACATCATTTTTATCATGGGTGACGATATCGGATATGAGGCCATGTCATTTAATGGCGGCACAACCTTTTATACACCGGTTGCAGATTCCCTGAGCAATAATGCACTTCGGTTTACCAACCTTTATTCTGCTCCTTTAACTTCTCCCAGCAAGTTTATGGCATTTACGGGAAAGTACATTTTCAGAAATTACACCCAATGGGGCCATATGGATACTTCTAACCGCACGATCGCAAATATGCTTCGCGATTTTGGCTACAATACCTGCTTTGCCGGAAAATGGCAGCTTGATGGTGGCGACGCGGCGATAAAAGCACTCGGATTTAACTATTATTCAGCTTACAATGTTGGCAAAGTCAGAAACGAAGATGGCGGAGGCTACACTGGAAAGGGGTCGCAATACAAAAATCCGACCGTCTACCAGGATGGAAACTTTCTTCCTAAATCCGAAACAACCGGAAAATACGGTGATGATCTCTATACAAACTACATCAAATCTTTTATCGACTCAAATAAAAATAATCCGTTTTTTGTTTTCTATGCTACGGGATTGGCGCATTCGCCCTACGGGCCTACACCCGATGATCCTGAATTTGCTGCCTGGGATGGTAAAACCAGTGACAGAAGATTTTTTGGATCCATGCTAACCTATCAGGATAAAAAAATCGGCGAAATTTTAAACAAAGTAAAGGAAGCCGGACTCGAAGATAATACAATCATTATCCTGGTGCACGGCGATAATGGTACAGCCGGCGGCGTAGAGTATGTGTATAAAAACCGCAAGCTGAAAGGAGCTAAAGGAGAATCGAACATTCTGGGAACCCATGTACCCATGCTGATTTCCTTTAACGGAAGATTTAAAGTGGGTGTGAATAGAGATTTGATTGATTTCACAGATTTTATGCCCACAATTGCCGACATGGCCGGCACAAAACCACCCTCAGATTATGGTATTCTCGATGGTGTTAGCTTCTATCCAAGACTGGTGAATCAAAAAGCCACTCCGCGGAAATGGATATTTACGCAAACGGAATTGCAATATCCCGATCCGCGGCAGCCATTCCGCAAACGCTATGTTTTCGATGAAAATTATAAACTTTATGACAGCACCTTCAAGTTCTATAATCTCGTTACCGATCCGCTTGAAAAAAAGCCCTTGAAGGATGAGGATTTAACCCAAAAGGAGAAAAATAAGATCGAATATTTTAAAAGCATTCTGGAAACAATGCACAATTAAATCGATCAGCTTTTAAGAGATCAAAAGAGCAGCAGTTGAGGCTGCTCTTTTGGTTTGCAAAAAACCGGAAAAGAAAATAGAAGCCGTTTTAAAATATTCTTTTAGTTTAGCGATTTTTAGAAAAATTTGATAGCAGAATGATTGCTTTTGTCAGGGGGAAATTTATTCACCGTTCGCCCGCCCAGTTATATGTTGATGTAAACGGAGTAGGCTACGATCTTCAGATCAGTTTAAACACCTTCTCTTCGGTTCAAAACCTTAGCGAAGGACAGTTGTTTACCTATTTGCACATTACAGAAAACGCACACACCCTATACGGCTTTTTCAGCCTTGAAGAAAAAGAACTGTTCCTTCAGTTGATCAGCGTTTCCGGCGTTGGCGCTACCACTGCCCGTGTAATGCTTAGCGGATTAAAACCCGAGGAAATCGTCAGGGCAATTGTTCAGGGCAATACCAAATTACTGGAAAGCGTTAAGGGAATCGGACGAAAAACCGCCGAGAGGCTGCACATTGAACTAAGGGATAAACTCGGCAAAATTCCGGTTGAAACTTCCGGCCAATTTCAGGCTCCCGGCACAACCGTGGAAAAAGATGCTTTACAGGCGCTTATCGCACTTGGAATCGGTAAACCAATGGCCGAAAAAGCGATAAAAAAAGTTTTTGATTCTGATAAAGAAATCCTTTCTTTGGAAGAAATTATTAAACAAGCATTAAAAAATTTATAACCTATAGCCAGACATCTACCTAATCAGTGCTTTGTAATAAATTGACTTTGAAATTCATTCATGGTAAATCTCTGATAATTGCTGTTTTTTGCTGCGTTTTTGCTCTTCCCGTCATCGCACAAAATTCAGACTCACTACGTTATCCTATTCAAGACCGGAGGGGAGACCGTTTGTCGTGGCCTCAAAATAATCCATTCAATCTCAGCGATACCTCCTTTATCCAACAAAATATCGAGTACGATCCCATAACAAATCAATACTATATCACAGAAAAGATCGGTGATATTATCTACCGAAAACCTACTTATCTCACCTTTGATGAATATTACAGGCTGCAGTCGCAGCAGGATGAAAGAGATTATTTCAATGCCCGGTCGCAAACCTTGTTTGATCTGAACCGCAAAACCGCCCGTCCCGCTCCGCGAATCTATGATCAGATGTTTGACCGCATTTTTGGTGTTGGCCCTAACGGGATGAAAATTGATATTCAGCCTCAGGGATCCATCAATCTCACAGCAGGATATCAGGGTCAAAACATAAAGAATCCCACCTTGCCGGAAGCCGCGAGGAAAAACGGTGGATTCGATTTCAACATGGACGCCAACGTGAACATCATGGCAAACATTGGCGATAAACTCAAACTTCCGATCAGCTATAATACGCAGGCAAATTTCGATTTCGAAAACCAGTTGAAGCTTGACTATAAAGGAATGGATGATGAAATTTTGAAATCCGTGGAAGCCGGAAATATTTCCTTTCAAACGAAGGGTTCGCTGATGGCGAGCGTTCAAAGTCTGTTTGGAATAAAAACACAGCTTCAGTTCGGCAAACTTTTCGTTACCGGTGCCATTGCGAGTCAACGCTCTCAGCGTCAGTCATTAACCTTACAGGGTGGGGGATTGAACCAGGTGATTAATAAAAGGCTTGATGACTATGAAGAAAATAAGAACTTCTTATTAGCCCAATATTTTCGCAACAACTACAATAAGGCAATGAGTACCTTGCCGGTTGTATCGAGCCAGGTGCAGATACTTCGTCTTGAAGTCTGGGTTACCAACAGGAGCGGTGCTACTACCAATACGCGTAGTGTGGTTGGATTGATGGATCTGGCAGAATCTGATCCGTATAATTCCAATGTGCATTCGCTCACTTCCAGTCAGCTACCTGAAAACGGAAACAATGACCTTTATCCATTTCTGGCAGGAAGTGAAACCAACCGGAATCCGGCACTGATAAATACCATCTTATTACAACGCGGCCTAACGCCGGTTAATGATTTTGAAAAGACCTTCGCCCGCCAGCTTTCTCCGGGTGAATATTATTTTAATCCTCAGATCGGCTTTCTTTCACTCAATCAGCAATTGCAGCCAGACGATGTGCTGGCCGTGGCGTTTCAATATACTTACAACGGCAGGGTTTACCAGGTGGGGGAATTTTCGCAGGACGTAACTGTTGACTCTACGCAGGGCGTTCAAAAGGTGCTGTTTCTAAAGCTGCTGAAGGCAACATCGCAGCGCACGAATCTGCCCATCTGGAAGCTGATGATGAAAAATATTTATTCTCTCGATGTAAATAGCCTCGAAAGAGATGGATTTAACCTCAATATTTTTTATCTCGAGCCAAGCGGTGGAATGAAGCGATACCTGCCCGAATCTAATCAGGAATATTCGGGAAAATCGTTGCTTACCATTGAAAATCTTGACCGCCTCAACAACCGCAATGACCCGATGCCTGACGGGCAATGGGATTTTGTAGATAGTTTTACAGTTTTGTCACAACAGGGCAAGATTATTTTCCCGGTTCTTGAGCCGTTTGGAAACTGGCTGGACTCTACCGCTTTTAAAGGCACTCCCGCGGAAATGCGGGATCGATACGTTTTCCCACAGTTGTACGATTCTATTAAAGCGATTGCTCAAACGTATGCCAATCTCAACCGGTTCTATGTTCAGGGATCGATCAAAGGCAGTTCAAGTTCTGACATCTATCTCGGCGGATTTAATATTCCCCCAGGCTCGGTCACGGTGATGGCCGGCGGCCAGCAGTTGCAGGAAAATGTGGATTATGTAATCGATTATAATCTCGGAACATTAAAGATCATCAACCAGTCAATCCTCAATTCGGGAATTCCGGTAAACGTGCAGTATGAAAACAACGCGAGTTTTGGAATTCAGCAACGGAGTTTTATGGGACTTCGCCTCGACTATCTTGCTTCAAAAAAATTATCTTTCGGGGCAACGTATGAACGATTAACCGAACGGCCGTTCTTCACAAAAGTAAATTACGGCGAAGATCCGATTCAAAACAGCATGTACGGGATCGACTTCAACTACAACTCAGAATGGCCCGCCATGACCCGTTGGTTAAATAAGCTTCCGTTTTATAATACGAAAGCGATGAGTACCATTAATGCCTACGGAGAAGCCGCGGCACTTAAGCCGGGGCATCCCAGTCAGATCGGAAAGGGAAATGAAGGGCTGATCTATATCGATGATTTCGAAGGAACAACGAGCAGCATCGACCTGCGGTTTCCATTCGTAGCATGGACACTCGCTTCTACACCACAGGGTGCTTTTCCTGAGGCGATGCTGAACAACAATCTTGATTATGGTAAAAACCGTGCGAAACTCGCGTGGTACAACATTGAACCGACGCTTCAGGATAAGTCAAGTGCGAATAATCCATTAAGAGGAAATCTGAAAGCACTCAGCGATCCTAGAGTAAGGGCGGTTTATACCAACGAATTATTCCCGCAGAGAACGACCAACATCACGGATGTACTTAACGCCACCTTCGATCTTGCCTATTATCCGACAGATCCGGGGCCCTACAATTTTTCATCTGATGCATCACAAATATCGCCGCAGGGAAAACTATTAAATCCACGGCAGCGCTGGGGTGGAATCATGCGCAATATTGATCAGACTGATTTTGAAACCAGCAATATCGAGTTTATCGAATTCTGGGCGCAGGATCCGTTTCTTACCGACCCTTATAGCACCGGCGGAAAATTGCGAATCAATCTTGGAAATATCAGTGAAGATGTTTTAAAGGATGGATTGCGGTTTTATGAGAACGGACTGAGTACGCCCAATCAGCCTGCTGCTGTTGACAGCATCACGAGTGTTTGGGGAACGGTGCCGGTAAATCCCATCCAGGTAACCCAGGCCTTCAGCAATGATCCTAATGACCGCGTTTATCAGGACGTTGGTTTTGACGGAATGAATGATGAGAGCGAACGCAAAAAACAGTCGGCTTTCCTCGCCAGCCTGGCAAATAATTTTGGAAATAATTCGGACGTATTTCTTCATGCGCAGAATGATCCGTCAAGAGATAATTACAAATGGTATCGCGATGCTTCCTATGATGCGGCCGGAACAGGTATCCTCGGACGTTATAAGGATTACAACAATCCGCAGGGAAATTCACCCGTGGCAACCGGTAGCACCGAATTTTCACCTGCGGCTACGCTTTATCCGGATAATGAAGACCTCAACCGCGATAACACACTCAATGAAACCGAAGAATACTATGAATATGAAATCGATCTGAAGCCTGGTATGGATGTGGGTCTCACGAAATACATCACCGATAAAAGGGTAATTTCTCCCCGTCTTCCCGATGGAAGTACTTCACAGGAAAACTGGTATTTGTTTAGAATCCCGCTTAAAGATTTCACCAGCAAGGTGGGGCAGATTCCTGATTTCAAGTCAATTCGCTTCATCCGGATGTATATGACCGGATTTGAAGATTCTGTGGTGATGCGTTTTGCGAGCCTCAATCTGGTAAGAAACCAATGGAGAAACTTCACCTATAATCTCGATACTACCGGTTCTTATACCCAGATTTCTCCAAACTCTAAAACCATTCTAAACGTTTTAGCAGTGAATGTGGAAGAAAACAGCAGCCGCGAGCCAATCCCCTATAGAATTCCCCCGGGCATCGAAAGGGTGCAACTGCTGGGAAATAACGGGGTAAATCTTCTCCAGAATGAACAATCCATGAGTTTGAAGATCACGAATCTGGAAAAAAATGATGCCCGCGCTGTGTTCAAAACGCTGAACCTCGATCTTAGGATGTTTGGACAGATGTCGATGTTTATTCACGCAGAATCGGTGATCGGACAACGAGAATTGCGTGACGGCGATCTTACCGCTGTCATCCGGATCGGGCAGGATTTCTTGAATAATTATTACGAGATCAGAATTCCATTAAAAATCACTCCGTTTGGTACTACCAATACCGACGAAATCTGGCCTGCTTCCAATAATCTTGATGTCATCTTAAACGATCTCGTGCAGTTGAAGCTTAGGAGAAATGCAGCGGGATATTCGGTTACAAAAATTTATCGCGAAGCCGAAGAAAACAGAACGATCTCAGTAATGGGAAATCCGAATCTCGGCGAGGTGCAGGGTTTTCTGATTGGAATCGAAAATACCGGTATCTCAAGTCTCCCCGCCAGTACTGAAGTTTGGGTGGATGAACTGAGGTTGTCAAAGATCGATGAAAAAGGCGGAGTAGCAGCCCTCGGCAGGGTTGATATGCAGCTTGCCGATCTGGGAACGCTTTCAGTTTCTGCGAACGCCTACACGCAGGGATTTGGAACGATCGAACAAAAGACAAACGAAAGGGCGAAAAACGATCTTGTTCAGTTTGATGCGGCCTTGAATATCGATGGTGGAAAATTGCTTCCCAACAATTTGAGGTTGTCGATTCCAATTTATGCCGGTTACAATAAAACCATTCTCACGCCAAAATATGATCCCTACGATCAGGATGTTCTGTATAAATACAAGATCGCGAATGCCGGCGATAAACGGGATTCTATCAGAGACGTGGCGGTTGATGAAACGACCATCAAAACCATCAACTTTACCAACGTTCGCATCATGCCGGGCACCAATAAAGTGAAACTCTGGAGTTTGAGCAACTTTGACCTCAGTTATTCCTATACATTGTTTCAGCAGACAAACCCGCTGATCCGTCTAAACAGGGTTGAAAAACAAAGGGCAGGATTGGGATATACTTATTCAACCACTCCGAAATATATTGAACCATTTAAAAATCTCATCAGAAATAAGAGTCCGTGGTTTGCCTTGGCGAGGGATTTCAACTTCAATCCCAAACCGTCGCTTCTCAGTTTCAGGGCAGATATCAATCGCCAGTTCGGAAGCTTCACGCCGAGGATTGTAAACACCTACGACAGTAAAGTGGAAAAAGTGGACACTTCCTACGACAAATTTTTCACCTTCGACCGCTATTATAATCTCCGGTGGGATTTGACACGAAGCCTGAATGTTGATTTCAGCGCAACAAATTTTGCCCGGATCGATGAGCCTTATGGCTTGTTAAATACGAAGGCCAAAAAGGATACCGTAAGGAGAAATTTCTTTGATGGCGGAAGAAACACTCTGTACCAGCAACACGCTACTTTTAGTTACAATCTGCCTTTAAATAAACTTCCGCTTACCGATTGGATTACCACGAGGTACAGCTATACCACTACCTATAATTGGATTGGGGCCAGTTTACTAGCCTATAATCTGGGCAATACCATCGAAAACAGCCAGCAGAACGCGCTGAATGCGGAATTCGATTTCAACCGGTTGTATTCAAAATCGAAATGGCTCACAAAAATGAATCAGCCAAGGGTGCCGGAACAAGACCGGGAAGAAACTACCGATTCCACTTCCACGGATACAACAATCATTGTTCCGCCGCGGTCCGAAGTTGTGAAAAACCTGAAGGGGCACGACAAGCGGACTGCATTAAGAAAGTGGCGGGCAAAAAAGCGCGAAGCGAGAATTCAACAACGGAAAAGGCGGCCCGTAAATGCAGGTGATGGCGCAATGCGAACAGCCGTGCAACTTGCTACCATGGTGAAAAGAGCCTCTGTCAACTACAGTGAAAATTATAACAGCCGGGTTCCCGGATTTACTGACAGTGCACGCATTCTGGGTCAAAACTGGAAAAATATGCAGCCGGGATTGGATTACGTCTTTGGGCGGCAGCCCGATACAGCCTGGCTCAATCGAAAAGCCGCAGAAGGAGCTTTAACGAGAGACAGCACTTTCAATCTGCTGTTTGCACAAACATTCGATCAGCGATTGAGTATCAATGCACAGTTGGAGCCGATTAAAGAACTCGTCATTGATCTGAATCTTGAAAAGACTTATTCTAAAAATTATTCAGAATTATTTAAGGATACCACTCAAACCGGTCAAAACTTTGGACATCTTGGGCCACTTGCGGGAGGCGGGTTCAGCGTTTCTTACGTCAGCTATCAGACATTGTTCCGGAAGTACAAAGCAACAGAAGTGTCGCAAACCTTTCTTGAGTTTCAGGAAAACCGAAAGATCATCGCAGAACGGCTGGCGCAAAGTAATCCGTATTGGAAAGAGCAGGGATCTAATTACAGCCCGGATGGGTTTCCGGAGGGATACGGCCGGTACGCGCAGGACGTGCTGATTCCCGCTTTTATCGCTGCCTACACTGGAAAGGATCCAAATTCGGTCTCACTCATTAAGCAGGAAAATCCGGATATCAAATTCAATCCGTTCAGCGGAATTAAGGCATTGCCAAACTGGAGGTTGACCTATACGGGATTAACGCGGATGCCTGCTATTGCAGATATTTTCTCCAACATTACCCTTTCCCATGCATACAACAGCACTTTGAGTATGAATACATTTTCAAGTGCGTTGCGTTATTACGACCCGTTCCATTATGGCGCTCCGGCATTCCTTGATACTGTTTCAGGAAACTATATTCCGTTTTTCCTTGTTCCTAATCTTACCATCCAGGAACAGTTTGCTCCGCTTTTCGGAATCGATATTACCACTGCCAATCAAACAAACCTGCATTTTGAATACCGAAAGTCACGGCAATTAAGCTTAAGCCTGATCGATTTTCAGCTCAGCGAGGTGAGGAGTACAGAGTGGAGTTTTGGAGGAAGCTGGCGGCAACGAAATGTACATCTCCCATTCAAGATTCCTTTTATCAAGGATACAAGCAATATGGGAAATGATATTAGTTTTAATCTTGACCTCTCCCTGCGCGACGATATTCAAAGCAATAGCCGTCTCGATCAGGCAAGCGCCTACAGTACCGGCGGTCAGAAAGTTATTTCTATTCAACCGTCCATCGATATTGTGGCGAGCAACAGGGTGAACCTGAAATTTTACTTCGATCAGCAAAGAATCATTCCTTATATTTCTACATCCGCTCCTGTCACCAATACAAGGGCCGGGCTTCAGATTATGATATCGCTTGCACCACAATAGAAGAAATTTTCCAGGGAATGTTGAGATTTTGGCGGATGATCGCCTATTATTCCTGTGGCGTGAAAGTTGTAGTTATTCCAAATAGTAAAACACTACGGATATGGAAAACAATGAAAAACATAAATCGCCTGATTCCGAAACCTCTAAAGCCGGCAATCCGGAAGCAGATTACAATCCTACCGACCGCGATTTCCAGCGCGAGGAAGGAGAGGTAGATTCAATTTCAGAAAGTGAAAAAGACCTGTCTGATAAGCCGGACCAGCATGCCCATTATAATCCTACCAACCGGGATTTTCAGCGAACCGAGGAGGAGACAGACAGTATCTCCATGTCAGAAAAAGAGGAATCTGAAAGAACGGCTACGGCAAACACAAAGCCCGACAAGGATAAGATAAATTGATTAAACTGTGCTAACACTTTTTCAAAGTCTCTTTTCAATGACTGCCACGGTTAATCTTGAAACTGCCGTAAGCTGACCTTCTTCGTTGGAAATCCTGATGTCCCACACATGGGTGAGGCGACCGATATGCAATGGCTTGCAGGTGGCGTAAACAAATCCTTCTTTTACACTCTTAATATGGTTAATGTTGAGTTCGATGCCAACCGTCTGAAATTTCTGCCGGTCGGTTGCGAGGGCCGAAGCAATGCTACCTACTGTTTCTGAGAGCGCAGCCGAAGCGCCTCCGTGAAGAATGCCATAGGGCTGCCGGGTTCGTTGATCGACCGGCATTTTCGCCCGGATAAAATTCTCACCGATTTCCAGGATTTCAATCCCAAGATGTTCACTCATTGTACCGGTTGCCCATCGTTGCAGGTCGTGAACGGTATTCGTTTTATTGTGCCAGATCGCCATTAATACTATTTAAACTGATCAGGATACAAGGTTTTGTTCACCGCTTCCGGTAAAAAAGCGGAAGCATCGCCCTTGTGATTGAGGATATCTCTAACGATGGTAGAAACAACTGAATTAAATCGCGGTTCCCCCGTTAAAAAGATGGTTTCAATGCTGCGGTTGAGCGTGCGGTTAGCATCGGCAATTGTTTTTTCATATTCGAAATCGCTTACATACCTGATTCCTCTCAATATAAACTGGGCGCCTATTTCACTACAAAACTCCACGGTAAGGCCTTCATAGCTTCTCACCTCAATTTTTGGTTCGTTTTTATAAATTTCCCGGAACCATGCGATGCGCTGATCGGTTGGAAACATCGGTTTTTTTGTTGAATTGATGCCGATGCCTACCACAATCTTATCAAACAAACCAATAGAGCGGTTGATGATGTCGGTGTGTCCGAGTGTTACAGGATCGAATGTGCCGGGAAATAAACATGTGCGCATATCGGTAAGTTTTCAATTATTGAATCACAAAAAGTGTTAAGCGGGAAGGTTTTTATTGGCCAGCAAATATAATACAGCCATTCTAACCGCTACACCGTTTTCTACCTGCGAAAGGATGACGGAAAACGGCCCGTCTGCAACGTCGCTATCGAGTTCCACGCCACGATTGATCGGTCCGGGATGCATGATGACGATATCCTTACCAAGTTTTTCCAGCATTTTTCTTTTTATCCCATAGGCAAGGTTGTATTCCCGGAGAGAGGAAAACAACGGCTGGTTCTGACGTTCGAGCTGAATGCGCAAAACGTTGGCAACATCGCACCATTGCAAGGCCTTCATTACATCGTATTCTACCCGAACATTCAACGCGGTTTCAATATATTTCGGGATGAGGGTCGGAGGTCCAGCAACCATCACTTCAGCGCCCATTTTATTCAACAAATAAATGTTGCTGAGGGCTACGCGGCTGTGTAGAATGTCGCCGATTATGGCCACCTTCAATCCTTCAAGCGATTTCTTTTTTTCGAGAATTGAAAATGCATCGAGCAGCCCTTGTGTGGGATGTTCATTGATGCCATCGCCGGCGTTCACAATCGAGGCAGGAATATGTTGGGCGAGAAAATGTGGAGCTCCGGAAGCGCTGTGCCGCATCACCACCATGTCAACCTTCATACTCAGGATGTTATTTACCGTATCGAGCAGTGTTTCACCCTTTGATACGGAAGATGCGCTGCTGGTGAAGTTCAACGTATCTGCTCCCAGTCTTTTTTCTGCTAATTCAAAGGAGATCCTTGTACGCGTCGAATTTTCAAAAAAAAGGTTCACGATCGTTACATCCCTTAACGACGGAACTTTTTTTACGGGCCGTTGTAAAACTTCTTTAAATTGTTGTGCGGTATTTAAAATGAGAGAAATATCCTGAGGAAGGAGTTCTTTAATACCGAGCAGGTGCGGTGTAGAAAGTTTCATTAAAAAGCGAAGATAAAGGAAAGAGCATATAAAAGAAAGGGTAAACTTTTTCAAAACGAAAATTCTTTCAGAAAAAAGAGGCTGCCCTTTTGAGACAGCCTCCCGTCCTGAAATATTCGTTTGTTAACTTTCCAATGCAATTTTCAATACCTGTTCCATAGTTTTCACATAATGGAATTCCAATCCCTTAATAAATGCCGGATCGATTTCTTTAATATCCTTCTCATTTTGGAAACAAAGAATAACCTCTTTAATGCCGGCCCGTTTTGCCGCAAGTACTTTTTCCTTGATGCCTCCTACCGGCAAAACCTGTCCTCTCAGTGTGATCTCGCCGGTCATTGCGAGATAGGGTTTCACTTTTCTTCCAGTAAACGCCGATGCAAGAGAGGTTAACATTGTAATTCCGGCACTCGGACCATCCTTTGGAACGGCGCCTTCCGGAACGTGTATGTGAACATTTTTCTTTTGAAATACTTCGGGTTGAATGTTCAGCCTGGGCGCAATTACCTGCAGGTAGGTGAGCGCCGTAGAAGCACTTTCTTTCATCACATTACCAAGGTTCCCGGTAAGTTTCAGTTCTCCCTTTCCTTCACTCAATGCCGTTTCGATGAATAATATGTCGCCTCCTACATAGGTCCATGCAAGTCCCACCGTTACGCCCGGCAGTCCTGTAGTTTTGTAAATATCATTCTGATGCCGGGGGCTTCCGAGTATTTTTTCGACCTCGCCGATGCTGAGCTGTGGCTTAATCGATTCCTTCATCGCATATTGCCGCGCCTCGTAGCGCATAATCGCCGCCAACTGACGGTCCAGTTCTCTTACTCCGCTTTCTCTTGTATAATTCTGGATAATTTTTTCCAGGACTTTATCCGAAATTTTAAAAGGAATCTTCGCAAGCCCGTGCGCTTCTTTCTGTTTTGGAACGAGATGTCTCTTCGCAATTTCCACTTTTTCTTCGGTGGCGTATCCGCTCAGGTTGATGATCTCCAGCCGGTCGCGCAACGCAGGCTGAATGTTTTGTAAATTATTTGCGGTGGCAATAAAAAGCACTCTGCTGAGATCGTATTCGAGTTCGAGATAATTATCGTAGAAATTATTGTTTTGTTCCGGGTCTAATACCTCAAGCAGTGCACTTGAAGGATCGCCGCGAAAATCGTTTCCCACCTTATCAAGCTCATCGAGAATAATGACGGGATTGGAAGTTTTTACTTTCCGGATGTTTTGGATAATTCTGCCCGGCATCGCTCCGATATATGTTTTCCGGTGGCCTCTGATTTCACTTTCATCGTGCAGACCACCGAGGCTGATTCTTATATATTTTCTCTCAATGGCATGCGCAATACTTTTACCCAACGACGTTTTACCGATTCCCGGAGGGCCAACAAAACAAAGGATCGGACTTTTCATATCACCTTTCAGTTTCAGCACGGCCAGGTATTCTAAAATCCTTTCTTTGATCTTTCCCATTCCGTAATGATCATCATCCAAAACCTTCTTTGCCCGTTTCAGATCGTAATTGTCTTCTGTGTACTCCTGCCATGGAAGATCGAGCATGAGGTCGAGGTGGTTGTAAACCACAGAATAATCGGGCGTGCTCGGGTGCATCCTTTCAAGCTTTTCAATTCCCGTTTGGAAAAGGCTTTTGGCGGAATCGGGCCATTTTTTCTGTTCCGCCTTTTTCTTCATCTGCGCAACTTCCTTCTCGTTGGGATCGCCGCCCAATTCCTCCTTGATACTTTTCATCTGCTGCTGCAGAAAATAATCTCTCTGTTGCTTGTCGATTTCAGTTCGCGTTTTTGAAGCTACCTTGTTTTTCAACTCGGCAAACTGCAATTCGCGATGCAGCAATTCAATGAGCTTTTCTGCTCTGAGTTTAATGTCATCAATTTCCAGCAGGTTTTGCTTTGCATTTAGGTCACTGTTTAGATTGCTGCTGACAAAGTTGATCAGAAAGGATGCATTCTCGATATTCTTCAAAATGATCGAAGCCTCCGTGGGCATATTGGGAGAAAGCTGAATGATCTGGCTTGCCAGTTCCTTGATGGTGGAAAGATAGGCGTTGAAATCTTCTTCCTCAGGTTTTTCATCGTCTTTCAGCAACTGAATGATGGCGGTAAAAAACGGTTCTTCTTCAATCAGTTCTACCACTTCAAACCGCTTTTTCCCCTGGATGATGACGGTGGTTCCGCCATCGGGCATCTTAATCAGTTTCACAATCTTGGCGACGGTTCCCGTGTGACACAAGTCTTTCAATTCCGGTTCTTCAATTCCGGAATCTTTTTGGGCCAGCACACCAATCAGCTTATCCTTTTTATAGGCTTCATTAACAGCCTTAATACTTTTGTCTCTGCCTACAGTTATGGGAATAACGACGCCGGGAAATAACACGGTATTTCTCAGCGGTAGAAGTGGCAGTTTCTCCGGAACTTCCAACAGCTTATCCTGTTCAGATTCATTCTCCGATATGGGAATAATAGGTAAAAAATCAATATCCTCTTCAGGTCCAAAAGTTAGTTTTTTAAAATTCATTCTTATTTAAAGCCACAATGGCACTTCTTTTTTTAATGTTTATCAAAATTTCTTCTGCTGTAAAAGCTCAATTCAAATGCCAATGCAAGGTAAGCTCCCTGTAACTAACAAAATGGCGCAATTGCTGAAATGAACCTCAGGGCAAACGGACAGAATTACAACCGTTCTTAAAATTAGAAAAGCCGTTCGGAAAGTCGAACGGCTTTTCTGAAATTTTATGAGGCTGCTAAAAAAGTCTTAGTCCCAGACCGAATTGCAATTGCTGGCTCTTCCATTCGCCGGAGTTGTCAATATCTGAAAGGTTGTTTAACCCGATATTATACCTGCCATACACACTTAAAGAACCGAGATTAATTTTTGCACCGGCAGCCATTGCAAAATCGCCTGATTTAAACGCATTGCCGGCATTCTGCAAAGTGGTTTCGTGGTTGTTCGTTAGGATGCTGAATTGCGGTCCTACCTGCAAGGTCAGAAGCTTGCTCGCATTGATGTTCAGAAGGATCGGTATGTTCATGTAATTCAAATGTATCTTTTCACCCGGTTTTAATCCGCTTAAAGGTTCGTCTGTAACAGTAGTGTTTGTTTGACTAAATGTCAATTCGGGCTGAATTCCAAGGGTTTTTGAAATCGGAATTTCCGCAAAGGCACCGAGTTGATAGCCAAGGTTAAATTCTTCCTTAAATGATTTTCCTTCAATTTTTCCAAGATTTGCGCCCGCTTTCACGCCGAGGTGAAAGCCTTGTGCCATGCCGATTGTAGTAAATGCTATCAAAGCAAATACGGATAAAGCTATTCTTTTCATAATCATTCATTTTATTTTTTGCATAAGCCAATTCTTATGCCATTATGATGCAAATAACAGGAAGACAAGATGATTTATTGTTAAAATGAAATATTTATTTTTTTTGTGATTTAATTAGTAAACTTCATCTGACCCTGTTATTCAGGACGCATTTAATACTTTTGTAAAAATCGACGATATGGATGCAGTAGAAATGGTAACACAAGCCTGGCAAAACCGGGAACTGTTGAAAGAAACGGCCTATTCTGAAGGAATCAGGGCAGTTATTGGTGAATTAAACGCGGGGAAGATTCGGGTGGCTGAGCCAAACGGATCCGACTGGAAAATCAACGAATGGGTGAAGCAGGCAATTCTGATGTTTTTTTCAATCCAGCCGATGGAAATTATGCATTCGGGGCCATTTGAATATTTTGATAAAATCCCACTGAAAAACAATTATCAATCCGCCGGCGTAAGAGTTGTTCCCTCAGCCATTGCGAGGTACGGTTCTTACGTGGCTCCCAAAGTAATCCTCATGCCGAGTTATATTAATATTGGCGCTTATGTGGATGAAGGAACGATGGTTGATACATGGGCTACCGTAGGCAGTTGTGCACAGATCGGGAAAAATGTTCATCTCAGTGGCGGCGTGGGAATTGGTGGTGTACTCGAACCTTTGCAAGCGAGCCCTGTGATCATTGAAGACGGATGTTTTATCGGCAGTCGCAGCATCGTGGTAGAAGGTGTACGGGTTGAAAAAGAAGCGGTTTTGGGAGCGAATGTGGTATTGACGCAATCTACCAAAATCATCGACGTGACCGGAGAAAAACCGGTTGAAATGAAGGGAAAAGTTCCCGCCCGAAGCGTAGTAATTCCCGGAACTTACAACAAGCAATTTCCCGCCGGAAACTTCGGTGTAAGCTGTGCGCTGATCATCGGAAAAAGAAAAGAAAGCACCGATCTGAAAACGAGCCTGAACGATACGCTCAGGGCGTTTAACGTGAGTGTTTAAATCATTTCAAACCAAAAAATAATCGAATGAAAAAGTCCTGGTTTGTGATCCTTTTTCTGGCTGCGGGCTGTGTTTCTTCCAGAAATACTACCGCTCCGGTTGCGGTTGGTCAGTTGGTGATCGATGGAAAAACTTTTGCAACGGCCTTTCAGCAGCGCGCGGCAGAATACCGTGCTTTGTGTTATCAGGCCTATAATGCTGCACAGCTGGCGGTTGAGAGACTGGAAAATGTTCCGACAGAATTGCCGAAAGCGATCATGACCGATATTGATGAAACGGTCTTGAACAACAGTCCTTATCAGGCGCAGCAGCTGTTGAAAGGAAAGGATTACGATCCCGCCTCCTGGTTTGAATGGACCGCCAAAGGTATCGCTGATACCGTTCCGGGCGCCTTAGGTTTTTTTCAATTTGCCGCATCGAAGGGAATTGAAATTTTTTATGTAAGTAACAGAAGCGAGAATGAGATGGAAGGAACGCTTCAAAACCTGGTACGCTATCAGTTTCCAAATGCAGACAAAACCCATCTTTTGTTGAAGAAAGATGTTTCCTCAAAAGAAGACCGCAGAAAACTGATAAACACGACCCATACAATCATTTTATCCATTGGCGACAATCTGAACGATCTGAGTGCTTCATTCGAAAAGAAACCCGCAGATGAGCGAATGAAGGTGGCAGATGCATTGGAACGTAAATTCGGACATGAACTCATCGTGTTACCAAATCCTGTGTATGGCGATTGGGAAAACGCGCTTTATCGGTACAAATACAACTTAAGTTCGGCACAGAAAGATTCGGCAATAAAGGCGTCACTGATTAAATAAAAAAAGGAAGAATTTCTCCTCCTTTTTTTATTGCCGTATTCTACCTCATTTCAGCGGAATATCTCTTGGCAACATTCCGTCTTTATTGGCAATGGCCCAGGC
This sequence comes from Bacteroidota bacterium, assembly GCA_023423835.1. GTDB lineage: Bacteria > Bacteroidota > Bacteroidia > Chitinophagales > Chitinophagaceae > JAFAEW01. The sequence continues at coordinate 26,938 of JAFAEW010000147.1, forward strand.
CGTGTAAAACACGAGTTTGGCCCTTCTTTCCATCAAATCAAAATTGATTTTATCTACGGTATCGGTCGGGCGGTGATAGTCGGCATGTGTACCATTGAAATAGAAAATTACCGGTACGCCATTTTTTGCAAAATTGAAATGGTCTGAACGGTAATAAAAGCGGTTTGGGTCATTGAGATCATTGAATTTGCGGTCGAGTTCAAGTTTGGTAAACGCATTGTTGACACTGTCGGTAACAGGAGCGAGGGCGCTGCTCAGTTTGTCATCTCCAATCACATATACATAATTGGTAGAGTCACCATAAGTTCTTTCCGGATCAATGCGTCCGATCATATCTATATTTAAATCAACAGTTGTTTTATCCAACGGAAAGAGCGGATGATCGGTATAGTATTCCGATCCCCACAAACCTTTTTCTTCTCCCGAAACCGTCATAAAGACGATTGTTCTCCTGGCACGGTATCCTTTGTCTTTGAGTGCCATAAAGGTTTTTGCCAATTCAAGAATGGCCGTTGTGCCTGATCCGTCATCATCGGCACCATAGTAGATTACCGAATCTCTTTTTCCAAGATGATCATAATGGGCCGTGAGGAAAACGTACTCGTCTTTTTTATCCGTTCCCGGTAAAACACCGATCACATTGCTGCTCTTCATCTTAAGGGTTACCGACTGCATCTGGTATGAAAACCAGGTGGGATAACCTTTGGACGGAACCTGCAATAGATCTGCAAAACCGTTTAACTGTCGGCCGAGTAACAATCCGGCAGTTGAAACGGGCACCTGAATAACCGGCAGTCTTTGCTGCTGATCATCGGCCATATACATGTGACCTTTTACGGGAGCGCTGGGCGTTTCAACAAAATTTTTCCTGATGATAATTATTCCTTTAGCTCCTGCCTTCCGCGCCTGCATGATTTTTGAGAAGGTGCGGGCCGCACGATTCGTTGCGTAATTGATAAGTGAATCAGGTTTCCCGATATCTTCCGGTGTTCCTTCTGCAATCATCACCCATTGATCTTTGAGGTCAAGCCCTTTGAAATCATTTCTCGTGGAATCTACCAAGCCGAATCCTGCATATACAATCGATTTGTTTTTCACATCCACATTTCCCAAAGCAGATAGTCTGACATCAAAATCCTTATTTGGCGTCAATTGCTGCCCTTTTATCGCAAAGGATACGCTTACGAGTGAATCCTGGAATACGGGGAAATACATCTGATAACCGCCGGCTGGAGGATTCAACCCAAGGGATTCGAAATAATTCTGGATGTATTGTGCAGCCTTTCGCTGTCCGGCAGTGGCCGTTTCCCTGCCTTCCATTTCCGCGCCGGCAATGACCGACAATTTCTGCTTCAGGTCAGCAGCGGTGATGGTAGAATTGACAATCTTCTTCAGCTTTTTAGGGCTTTGTGCATAAGCATTAATCGTAGAAACCAAAACAATCGCGAGGACAATTTTCTTCATAATGGATTTTTATTTAACAACAGGAAATTTTGTTTACTCTTCTTTCATGACGACCGCCTTCAAACGTGGTAGACATAAAAATGTCTACCATTTCCAAAGCTGTTTTCTGATCTACAAACCTGGCCGGAATACAGATGATATTTGCGTCGTTGTGTTGGCGAACGAGTTTTGCAACTTCGGGCGTCCAGCAAAGTCCCGCCCTGATCTTTTGATGTTTGTTGGCGGTCATCGCCACGCCGTTTGCCGATCCGCAAATCAGGATCCCGAAGGCCGAGCTTCCTTCGGCAACAGCGTTTGATACCGGATGCGCAAAATCTGCGTAATCGGCTGATTCAGACGAATAGGTTCCAAAATCTTGTACCGCAATTCCCTTTTCGGACATCGCCTTTTTCAAAAATTCTTTGTACTCAAACCCGGCGTGATCTGCTCCTAAGGCTACCGGTTTTGTAAGATCGAAAATCGTTTGCATGAGAAAAGACTATTTAGCGCTAACAATTTATTACACCAAAACGAACTGTGTCAATATTATTGACATTTTCACTGATAGCTTGATTTTTTTTGTTAATATAGGATTCGGGAGGATGAATGGCAATTTTATTCATTAACTCCATTCTTCTGCTTCCTTTCGCTTTTCTTCCTTATAAACCTTGGAAGAAACAATAACGCCCAATTCGTACAATCCCATTAACGGAATAAATACGAGCGTCTGA
>JAFAEW010000009.1 GCA_023423835.1 Bacteroidota bacterium
CTCTATAATAACGGTATATTTGATTATGAAAAAATGCGGCTTTACAATTTGCCTTATCATTTATTCCATAACGATTATGGCCCAAAAGGATAATCATTTGATTGAATCAATCTTGAGAAAGCATAAAAATCCGGTGGTAAACCAAGTTTTAAACGAACCGGATAAGTACCGTTGCCAGGTGATTTATACCCAAATAAACCGCGATAAAAACAATAAACCGCATTTCACTTATTACACTTACCGCAACAATCCAAAGGAATATTTCTATCCGGCATCCACGGTAAAGCTTCCATTGGCGGCACTTTCCCTCCAGAAATTAAACGATCTCAACATTCCGGGAGTCGATAAATTTACCACAATTCAGTTCGACAGCAGCTATGAAAAACAATCTGCTGTGCAGTTCGACTCAAGTTCGGAAAGCGGCCTTCCATCAATTGCAAACTACATTATCAGGGCATTTCTCATCAGCGAAAATGATCCATATAACCGGATGTATCAATTTGTGGGACAACAAACGATTAATAACGATCTTCATCAGAAAGGATACAAAAATGTAAGAATCGTGAGACAGTTTGCCGGATTGGATGAAGATCAAAACCGCCATACCAACCGGGTGCGCTTTCTCGATAAAAACGGTAAGCTCATCTACACCCAATCTGCCGCTTTCAATACCGACTCATTTGATTTCAGCACTTCTGTCAAAATTGGAAAAGCCTATATGAACAGAGAGGACAGCCTGGTTAATGAACCTTTTGATTTTACGCGCCACAACAACATTTCACTTCAGGATCTTTCTGATATTTTGCGTTCGTTCATCTTTCCTGAATCGATGCCAAAACACAAAAGGTTCAGGTTGAAGGAGGAGGATTACCGTTTTCTGAGAAAATACCTTTCACAATATCCTTCAGAAACGAATTATCCGAAATATGATACAACCGAATTTTACGATAGTTACGTGAAATTTTTTTTCCGCGACAGTACGCATCGTTCCATGCCCGGCAATATCAGAGTTTTCAATAAGGTCGGCTGGTCATACGGCTTTCTAACGGATGTATCCTACATTATTGACACGCTTCATAAAGTTGAATTCATGCTCAGCGCAACCATTTATGCCAATGAAGATGATATTTTAAACGACAACAATTACGAATATGAATCGATTGGACATCCCTTTTTATATGCGCTTGGTCAGTCGATCTATCAGTACGAACTAAACAGGAATTATCAACGGAAACCGGACCTGTCTAATATGATTATCCGCTACGACCGGCGCGACCCTTCAGACAAAAGGCCGCCGCTGAAAGAAGTGGATAATTAAAACGTTTAAAGGAAAATATTCTGTAATTTTCCTACAAGATAACGGAGTGCGTTATGGAAAAGATCATACATTATTTTCAAACTATTCCCTCGCTTGACAGGGCACTGATTTTAGCCGGCGGGATCACCTTTTTCTGGATCCTCGAAGGAATTATTCCGCTGTTCCGGTTTAATTATAACCGGTGGAAACATGCAGGTGTAAATATTTTCTTTACCCTGACGACCATTGCGGTTAATTTTTTGTTTGCTATTCTCATCGTTTTTGCAAGCGACTATTCTCAGCAACATCACACGGGCGTATTGCAATGGCTTCATTTACCTCTTTGGGCCACCATAATAGCCGGCCTTTTAATCCTCGACTTTATCAGTGCCTACCTGATTCATTGGATCGAACACAAGGTAAAATGGATGTGGAAATTTCACATGATCCATCATGCGGATACACATGTTGATACCACTACTGCAAACCGTCACCATCCGGGTGAAAGTGTATTCAGAGCCGTCTTCACCCTTATTGCCGTGCTCGTTTCCGGTTCACCGATCTGGCTCGTAATGATGTATCAAAGCATGAGCGTTGTTTTCTCACAGTTCAACCATGCGAATATCAGGTTTCCGGAAAAGATCGACAAGGTATTAAGATGGATTATTGTTACACCCCGGATGCACCTGATCCATCACCATTATATTCGTCCTGAAACGGATACAAATTATGGCAACATCTTTTCCTTTTGGGACAGGATATTTCGAACTTATCATCATCGCGCCACTGAAACACTGAATTACGGACTTGATGTTTTTGGGAACAGAAACGATTCAGACATCAAAACCTTATTGAAACTGCCATTTGATAAAGACATCAAAACGGATTACGGAGCGAAAAAATCAGATGAAAATCGCTAAGAAACCACGGGTCGGTTACCGGTTACAGCATTATTTCCTTTACGGCTTGGATTCCAAGATTTACACGCGCTGAATAATCTCCCTCAATCACCCGCCAGGGAGTGGATTGATGAACCATGAGGTCTTTGTAGATCTCAAACAGTTCCCGTCTTGTTTCAACCTTCGGATGTTCTCTTAATTCATCTTCAACCCAGGGAAGATCTATATTGCATAGCAGGTAAAGATCGTATTTTCTCCCTGCGATCTGTTGCAGGATAAAGGGATCACACTTACCAAAAACGAATTCACTCCAGACCTTCATCACGTACATATCGGTGTCGACAAATAAAAAATCATTTCCGTTGCTCACTGATCTTTCTGTCATTTCATCTTCCAATCGCAGTTGCCCCTCTGCAATCTTCAAAAGGTCGGATTGATCATAATCCTTACCGTTTTCTCTCAGATATTCCCTTGCATACTCCGGCACCCACAAACTGGAAAAATGTTGAGCAAGCAACGCAGTTAAAGTACTTTTTCCGGTACTTTCAGGACCAGTGATAACGACTTTTTTCATGTTGCAACCTTCTGGTTTTTTCTTTCCCATTCCATCCATCCTAATACTGCCAAAACGAGCAGGATCAGATAGTATACGCTCGTGAAGACAAATCCTTTCACAAAGTAAAGCGGAATAGAAGCGATATTGGTAAATATCCACCATATCCAGCTTTCAACCTTCTTTTTGGCCATCAGCCACATAGCCGTATAGGCGGTTGCGCTTGCAAACGCGTCTGCCCACGGAATGGCGCCGGGAGCAAATGATTTTTTTATAACAGTTAAAGCAATAAAAATAGAAATATAAAATGCGAGAAAGAAGGTGACCTGAGCCATCCATTCTCTTTTGGTTGAAGATGTGATTACAACAATACGCTGCTTTTTTTCATTGGTTCTTGTCCATAACCACCATCCGTAAAGACTCATTACCGTATAATAAAAGTTAACACTTGCCTCCCCGAAAAGATGGCCTTTTACAGACAGGTAAATATAGATGATGGTGTTGATCAATCCTACCGGGTATACGAGGATGTTTTCCTTTTTACTGTACCAGACACTTGCAATTCCCGCAAAAACCGCAATATATTCAAGCCAGCCCGTCTGCCCCATTCCTTCCGTAAACTGCTCAATAATCGATGAAAAGTCCATTCCGTTTTATCCTTTAATTAAGCGAAGCAAGAAAATATTTTGCAAACTATCTCAATGCTGCAACATTTTTTCCCTTTCGTTTGGGGGAACAAGAGAACCGCCGGTTGCCCATGCCACATGGGTAATATTTTTTTGATCGATATTATGTTGATGCACGAAATCTGTAGAAAGAATTTTTTCAGGGCCGATGAGGCCGGCGGCAGCGGAAGGTTCTAAAAAGATATTTTCTGTCTGATATAATGCTTGGAGGAGTTCAAACAGGGTTTCGTCTTCAATCGTATAAATTCCGGAGATCAGCTTTTCAGTAATGCCGCTTGCAAAGGCAGATGGCCTTCCCACCGCTAAACCGTCGGCTTCAGTAATATTATCGATCCCAAAGTCCTGAACCGAAATTTTTTCCTTTTTCCCGGTAATCAAACCCGTTAATACAGCCGGCGAGTGCGTAGGTTCTACGAAGAAAGGATAAACCGCATCGCCATATACCTGTTTCAATCCAAATGCAACGCCACCCGGTGAACCGCCAACTCCGCAGGGAGAATAAATGAATAGAGGATGGGTGTTATCAACGACAACGCCGGCAGCGTTGAGTTGCTTTTGCAGTTCGAAAGCCGCCAAGCTGTAACCGAGAAAAAGCTGTTTACTGTTTTCATCATCCACGAAATAGCCATTTGGATCAGCGATCGTTTCCTGTCTTCCTTCCGCAATTGCCACTCCAAAATCTCCCGCAATTTCTATCACATTGGCGCCTTTTTGCCGCAATAAATTCTTCTTCCATTCCTTAGCATCATCACTCATAAAAACATTCACCTTGAATCCTAATTGCGCACTGATGATGCCGATGCTCAATCCCAGGTTTCCGGTAGATCCTACGCCAATCGTGTAGTTCGAAAAAAGATTTTTAAACGCCGGACGGGAAAGATCAGCGGCCTCATCTTCTTTGAGTAGTCCTTCTCTCATCGCTGTTTGAACCGCAAACTGAAGTACTTCATAAAATCCTCCCCTAGCCTTAATCGATCCGGCTACTGCCAGCTCGTTATCGCATTTCAAAAATAATCTCCCTTCGATTTTCACCCGCTTTTCCTGATTCCGATGCAGGGCGAAACTTTTGACTTCTTTAAGCGGAGAATGAATATGGCCGCCTTCCGATATTGTTTCGGGGAAGACGCGGGCAATAAACGGCGCGAAGCGATCCATAAATCGAGCGGCTTCTTCCATATCGGCCTTTCCAACCGGAAGGGAAACGATTTCCTCCATTTTTGTGACCCGTGGATTTATCCAGACCACCGGCTTTGTACGCACAACCCTATCCAGCTCAGGAAAATTCTTAACCCATTCATCAATATTTTCAAACATATCCATACATTTTAGTAAACATTTCGCCCGTCGGAAAGCAAAAAAAAACTGCCAGATTCTGACAGTTTAATTAATATTTTCGGATCTGAACATCTTATTCTGCTTCTGCTACAACTTCTTTTACTTCCGGGATCATTCTTTTCATCATTCCTTCAATGCCGGCTTTTAAGGTGATCATGGACGAAGGGCAACCGCTGCAGCTTCCCTGAAGCATGAGATTTACAACGCCTTCATCGTAGCTCTTAAACTGAATTGCTCCACCATCCATTTCCACGGCCGGGCGAACATAATTATCAAGCAATTCCTTAATTCTTTTAACCACGTCATCGTCGTCGGCCAATACGATGTTGCTCGCTTCCTGTTTCATTTGAGCCACTTCCTCATCGTTCACAATCGGACCGCCATTTTCCAGATATTCCTTCAAAAACTGTTTGATGGTGGGAATGGCATCCTGCCAGTCTTCCATTGCATTCGTTTTAGTAAGGGTAACAAAATTGCTGGCTATAAAAACGCCTTTGATGAAAGGGAAGCTGAAAAGCTCTTTCGCCAGCGGGCTTGGTCCTGCTGTGGTTTCATCAGGAAAATCAACGCTCTTACCCGGATAAAGAAGCTTATTGGCTACAAACTTCATCGTCTCCGGGTTTGGAGTCATTTCTGTATAAATACTGATAACGGGATTACCTGTTCTTATCATAACTGCTTCTTTTATGCTTTGTACCTAAACGGAACTGCAAATTTACCATTATTTTCCCGTTTTATTTACGAGAATGGGAAGAGATCCCAAAATCGGCTTTTCTGTGAATTTCTAACTTTTTTAACCCGGCCACCGGAAAAAGTTAATGTATTTGCAATGTGGATAATATTTGGAAAACATTCATGAAACAACGGAAAAAAAATCAGAACTTTAAAAAGGATTCCTGTAAAAATTGCAGGTAATCCGGTTTGGCAAAATCTTTGAAATATTACTATTAAATCTTAACATTTGACGGAAACTATCATAAATCTCGAAACAATTAACCCTATTGAGTTTTTTGGCGTAAATAATAGAAAACTCGACCTGATCAGAAAGAAATTCCCTCTTCTAAAGATCCTCAGCAGGGGTACACAGATAAAACTAAGTGGGGCGCCTGAACAGATTGAATCAGCAAGGGAAAAAATTCAACTAATCATTCAATATATGGAAAGGAATGGTGATTTGAGTGACAACTATTTTGAAAAGATCCTCGGCGGCGACGATGCTGAAACGATCGACCATTTCGTGGAACGACATCCAAATGAAGTTCTTGTATTTGGTCCGAATGGCAAGACGGTGCGTGCACGTACGGCAAATCAGAAAAAAATGGTTGCTGCCAGCGATAAAAACGACATTGTTTTCGCTGTAGGTCCGGCCGGAACCGGCAAAACCTATACCGCCGTAGCGATTGCAGTAAGGGCTTTGAAGAATAAGCTTGTCAAGAAGATCATTCTAACCCGACCGGCGGTGGAAGCAGGAGAAAATCTGGGATTTTTACCGGGAGATCTGAAAGAAAAAATTGATCCATACCTGAGACCATTGTACGATGCGCTCGACGATATGATCCCCGCAGACAAGCTTGGCTATTACATGAGTACACGCACAATTGAGATTGCACCGCTCGCCTATATGAGAGGACGAACGCTTGATAATGCTTTCATCATTCTCGATGAAGCACAAAACTCCAATGACCTTCAGCTAAAAATGTTCCTCACGCGTATTGGCGCCAATGCGAAAGCCATCATTACCGGTGATCCCACCCAGATCGACCTTCCGAGAAATCAGAGAAGCGGCCTCGGAAAAGCCATTCGTATTTTGCAAAATATTGACGGTATTGCACATATTGAACTGGATGAAGAAGACGTAGTACGACATAAACTCGTAAAGGCTATCATTAAAGCATACGACAAGGAAAAGGAAAATGAAATAGAACCTTCTTATCACAGATAAAAAAGTGAGATTTAAAAGCTGAGACCGCCACTATCGGCGGTCTTTTTTTTACCAGAGAATCGGGTCTGAAGAGAAAACGCCAGGTTCATTAGACAACAATATCGATCAGATCCGTAAATTTGGCATTCAATAGTTTTAACCATGAAATGGATCGGCCTTGCTTTTTGTTTCTTCCTGATGGCGAATTGTAAACCCGGTTATCCGAAAGCAGAAGATGCACTCGACGCAGGCAGGGAATTCATTGACGCCTGTCTTAAAGGAAATTTTGAAAAAGCCAGCTTTTACATGTTGCAGGACAGCACCAACAGCGCATTGCTGAAACAGCAGGAGAAAAATTATTTTTCGAAAAAAGGCGATGAAATAGAAAAATACAACAATGCTTCCATCATCGTCAATGAGGAAGCTGCGATCAATGACTCCACCCACATTATCAATTATCAAAACTCTTACGACAATATCGGGCGAAAAGTGAAAGTGGTTTTTTACGACAATAAATGGCTGGTGGATTTCAAATATACTTTCAATGGAAACCTTTAAGCCAGTCTGAAATGAATGAAGGATTTAAATTGCTGCTGATAGTGTTTGCCGGAAGCGGACTCGGAGGCGTAGCAAGATGGACCGTTCAATCGCTGATCATACAAAGAATTTCATCAGCTTTTCCGTTATCAACCTTAGTGGTAAATATTTCCGGCTGTTTTATCATCGGGATGATTTATGGATTAAGTGCCGGCAATGAGCTTTCCAATGGATGGAAGCTTGCCCTGACAACCGGTTTTTGTGGTGGCTTTACAACCTTTTCCACCTTTTCGTTTGAGAATCTTCAGTTGCTGAAAAACGGAAATTACGGGTTATTTGCAATCAACATTATTGCCAGTGTTTTACTTGGTATTGCCGCTGTTATTGCAGGTTTATATATGGTGAAAAATTAAGTTTACAAAAAAATTCTTCCACTTTAAAGCCTTACCATATTTTTGCTGCCTGATTTTTTGTAAGAAAAACACAATACAAAAACAATTTGATGCAAACAAACATCTTACATCCCTGGCATGGGATTCCGGCCGGAGAAAACGCTCCGCGAATTGTAAATGCGGTGATTGAAATTCCGATGGGAAACAGAGTGAAATACGAAATTGACAAACAAAGCGGATTGTTGAAATTAGACCGGGTGGTTTATTCATCTTTCCATTACCCCTCAAATTACGGATTCATCCCGCAATCTTATGGTGAGGACAAAGATCCACTCGATATTCTGGTGCTTTCAGGACAAAGTATACAACCGATGTGTCTGGTGGATGCAAAGGTTATAGGAGTAATGCAAATGATCGATAACGGCGATGCAGATGATAAGATCATTGCAGTAGCTGCAACAGACCCGTCGATCAACTACATCAACAATATCGAGGAACTTCCGCAACATTTCTTTTCAGAACTTCGCCATTTCTTTGAAGAATACAAAAGGCTCGAGAAGAAAACCGTGAAGGTGGAGGAATTTGGTGATAAATCGCATGCACTAAAGATCATTTCAGACGCGCTGGAACGCTATAAGAAAACTTTCCAGTCATAATTCAAGGGTTTTAGTAGAATGCTTCTTATTTTTGTAAAAATTACTTGATATGGAATATCCAAAATCTACCCGCAAATACTGGTTGTACTTTTTCTTGTGGCTGGCGTTTATTATATTCTTATTGATCATGCCCAACTTGCGGCCGTTTTTTTGGATAGCATTGCCGGGTACGGTTACCTATTTTGCACTTGCGATGAGATTGGTATAATATTGAAAAATCTATTTTAAGGCCACTGCATTTTTTGTGCGTGGCTTTTTTGTTTGATAGCCTATTGTAATTTCACCTTAAAAAAAAAGTATGACACATCGTTTTAATTTCCTCCTGCTTCTGTTATTGTCTTTCCAGGCGGTGGAATCGCAAAATAATTTCGAGCAACTCGACAACTATTTCGATACGATTCAAAAGTATCAGAAGGCAATGGGAACCGTAGCCCTTGCAAAGGATGGAAAGATTACTTATATGCGATCTTTTGGATTCACTGACCTGGAAAACAAAAGTCAGGACAATGACAGTACCGAATACCGGATCGGGTCGATCAGCAAAACTTTCACCGCTGTTTTGATCTTAAAAACGGTCGATAAAAACAAACTGACGATTGATCAAACAATCGATAAATGGTTTCCGTCTATCCCCAATGCAAAATTGATTACCGTCAGTGATCTGTTGTACCACCGGAGTGGTATTCATAATTTCACCGATGATTCTACCTATCTTGAATGGAATACAAAACCCAAAAGCGAGAGCGAGTTGTTGTCACTCATTGAAAAAGGAGGTAGTGATTTTGATCCCGGAACCAAAATGGCATACAGCAATTCAAATTATGTTTTGTTGAGCATCTTACTCGAAAAAATAAATCAGAAGACCTACGAGCAATTATTGAATGAAGAAATTATTCAACCGTTGCAGCTACAACGCACCTATTACGGAAAGAAGATAAATCCTGCAAACAATGAAAGTTACTCCTATACCTTCAACGGTCAGGGGTTTGAAAAGTCCACGGAAACGGATATGTCGATCCCACGCGGAGCCGGAGCAATTGTTTCAACACCAACGGATCTTATCAAATTTATCAATGCACTCTTCAAAGGTCAACTACTCACACAAAAAACTTTTGAGTTGATGACCACGCCAAAAGATAATTTTGGAATGGGACTATTCAAAGTGCCATTTGGTAATAAAACCGGCTGGGGACATACCGGAGGGATTGATGGATTCAGATCGGTATTTTCTTATTTTCCTTCAGACAGCATCAGCTATGCACTCTGCACCAACGGAGCGGCCATCAATCCAAATGATATTTCGATAGCAGTATTAAGCGCGGCCAACGGATTGGAAGTAAAACTTCCTGATTTTTCTTCAGCATTCCTGTCTCCCGAACAGCTCGTGAAATATACAGGAACTTATGTGAGTAAGGATTTGCCGTTAAAAATAACCGTGTCAGTAAAAGAGGGCAATCTCATTGCACAGGCAACCGGCCAGTCTTCCTTTATTTTAACGGCCAAAGGAGAAGATAAATTTGTGTTTGACGCTGCCGGGCTAACAATGGAATTCAGACCGGCTGCAAACGAAATGACACTGATTCAGGGCGGAAAAACTTTTGCATTCAAAAAAGAATAAACGGGTAACAGGAACGCCATTTGTGCTCCAAATTTTTGAAACCTACCCAGTTCTTAAGCAAGAACCTTGCACCGATGGGTTGAAAGAATTTGCAAAAGAGCTTTTCGTTATTAAATCTCCAACCAAATCCTTCGGGAATCTTTATTTACTTTGCTTTTTAGCCGGAAAAACAAAATCATTGATGAAAAAATTAAAACCAGCTTTCAGCATCGTTTTTTTACTGCTGATGATTTCAGTACAGGCACAGCAAAATCCTGTAATTCCGAGACCGCAAAAAATAGAATGGAAAGCCGGAAGTTTCAACTTTAGCCCGTGCATCGACTGGCAATTTGATAATGACAATAAAGAATTACAATGGGCACTCCGTCCGCTATTTGAGCGGCTACAGACTGCAGCAGGCATTAAAAAGGAAGATGCGGTTAATTGTAAAAGCCGATCAAAATTTTCTGTTGTCCTCGATAATTCTATCAAAAATTCTGAGGGATATATTTTAGATGTTGATCCCGGGAAAATTGCCATAAAGGCACAAAAACCCGCCGGCGTTTTCTACGCTGTTCAAAGTTTGCTACAATTACTGCCCGTAGAAATTGAATCGCAAAAAGTAGTAACAACGGTGGCATGGAAAGTTCCGGCCGTTTACATTGAGGATGCGCCAACGTTTGCTTATCGCGGATTAATGCTCGATGTTGCCCGTCATTTTATGACTGTTGATTCCGTAAAGCGCTTTATCGATCTGATTGCCATGCAAAAAAACAATCGCTTTCACTGGCATCTGACCGACAGCCAGGGATGGCGTTTTGAAAGTAAAAAATATCCGAAACTAACGGAAATAGGGGCGTACAGAAAGGGAACACCGCTCAACACAACTTACGATTACAACAGCCGTCCCGATGACACGCTATATGGTGGCTATTACACGCAGGATGAAATGCGGGATGTAGTGGAATATGCAAAAGAGCGCTTTGTTACAGTTATTCCCGAAATTGAAATGCCGGCGCATTCAAGAGCGGCACTGGCTTCTTATCCTGAGTTGGCCTGTCTTGATAGCAATGGCCATCCGTTTCCATATCCCCAACAAATTCAGGATGAATATTGTACGAAAGACGAAACCTTTACATTTCTTACGAATATTCTGTCCGAAGTGATGGCGATTTTCCCGTCAGAATACATTCATATTGCCGGCGATGAAGCAGCAAAAGACAACTGGAAAAAATGTCCCGACGATGTGAAAAGAATGAAAGACGAAGGATTGAAGAATGTGGAAGAACTGCAAAGCTATTTTGTAAAACGAATTGCGAATTTTGTAAACAGCAATGGCCGAAAAGTGATCGGATGGGATGAGATCATGCAGGGCGGACTTGCTCCCGGTGCTACCGTAATGAGCTGGACCGGAATTGAGAACGGCATCATCGCTGCCAAAGACCACCATAACGTCATCATGACTCCGGGCGGATATTGTTATTTCGATCATTACCAGTCCGATGCTCCGGGAGAACCGGTTGCCTGGGGCGGATATACGCCGCTTCCAAAGGTTTACAGTTATAATCCCGTTCCAAATGAGCTGAATAAGGAACAGGCGAAATATATTATGGGAGCCCAGGGAAATTTGTGGAGAGAATTTATTCCCACTGCATCGAAGGCAGAATATATGGTTTTCCCACGTTCAATTGCTTTGGCAGAAGTGACCTGGAGCGACAGCACCAAAAAAAATAATGGGGATTTTATCCGGCGGCTAATGCCATATTTGAAACGGCTCGATTATCATAACGTAAATTATTCGAGGCATTTATTTGAATTGAAGATGAAGGATTCAATAGCTGCAGACGGCAGTGTGATGGTAACGCTAAGCGGAGCAGGAGAAGAGAATAATATCTATTATACGACAGACGGAAGCGAACCCGATATCCGATCAGCAATTTATGATAAGCCTGTGTCAATTACCAGAAGCAGTTTGATAAGAGCAGCCGTAATCATTGACGGAAGTATCGTGGATCAATTAAAGCGGAACTTTGTAATGCATAAAGGGGTTGCGAAAAAAGCAACTTTGGTCAATCCGCCAAGTACTTATTACAACAAAGGTGGAAACGATGCCTGGCACAACGGAAGCATTGGAAGTGACGAACGGTTTGGTGATGACGAATGGCTCGGCTGGAGTGGGAAAGAGTTTGATGGAACAATTGATTTCGGAACGCCGGTGGAAGTTTCAAACTTAAAAACACGTTTCTTTCATCAACCCTCGTCATGGATTTGGATGCCTGAAAAATTAGCCGTGATGGTTTCTGATGATGGAAAGAATTTCAAAACAGTTTCAGATAAAGAATTTCAGGCGCCAAAAGATCAGGGCGCTGTGCCCGTGAGCATCTCGTGGACGCCGGTGAAAACGAGATACCTCCGCCTCATTGCCACTCCATTACAAAAGATACCTGAAAACTACGGTAATGCAGGAGGCAAGGGATGGCTATTTGTGGATGAAATGATAGTGGAATGATAAACTATTCCCCGTTGGCCTGTCGTCACGGCGCAAGTTGTTGGACAGCGACCAACAGCTGCAATTTTCTTTTTGAATTGATACGAAAATCCAGTCGTAAGAAAGAGGCTTTTTTCAAGAATTAAAGACCTGCCAAGGGCGAGGTCAATTTGCAAGCGTGGATTAATGAGATAGGTAATTCCGGCATCCACATTCTGATCGGGTTTTTCATTATTAAAATACTGAGCATAATATTCGAGAAAAACAGAAGTTTTATCACCAAATTGGGCGCCGGTTTCAAAAGTGAATACAAGGTCTTTAAACCAACTCGTTGTGCCAAGATTATAAGCGATAAAATACTTATCGTTAATATCATGATTGAAAGCAATAATGAGTTCGAGCGGAATTTTATTGGTCTGCAGGTCTTTTGAACCGAGCTTTTCAAAAGTGGCTGTTGCAAGTAAGCTTATTGAGGGAATGATTTTATCCGCTTCCAATAATTTCTGTTTTAAAGTTAGCATTATGGGTTGTAAAAGAAATTTAGAATCGTAGCTTCCAAAGGAAACGGAAGTTCGCAACTCCGTTTTATTAAACAGTCCGTACCTTAAAATAAAATCATTCTGAATGGTTTTATCACCAACCAAAAACCCATCCGAAAATTGAAAGCTGCCTTTTGGAATAATTGAAGTGCCTTCAGTTTGATCAGGACGGTCAGCTTCAATCGCATCTTCATTTTGGCCAAAATTGACATTGGAAAAAAGCAAAAGATGCCCAATAAAAAGAAGCCGAAAAAATATTTTTAATTTTCCTTCCATAATCCTTTTTGTTTTTTCATAGCTTCTCGTTGCAGCTTTAGAAAAAGATCTGCATATTTTACGTTTGGCGGAACCGTCATCACCGTTGCATATCCTTCCTTTATCAAAATTAAATTTACAAAACTTCCGTCTTCGAGATAAACATACGCCAATGTTCTTTTAAACCGGTCATATCTTCCTACATCAAATTCAAGGCGCACTTTTTTGTTTAATAAAAGTTTGGTTGCAAATGCCTTTGATTCTTTTCCGAACGCACCGATTGCTTTATTGCGGGATTTTCTTGATTCAGGCGCATCGATTCCGATCAACCTTATTTTCAGGCCTTTTTCCGATCCATCGTCAATCCAAAAAGTATCCCCATCGACTACTTTTGTTACGACGAAAAATTGATAATCGCCGTTCTTTAAATGTTGATTACACCATAAAAGATTGCCGGATGATAGTAGCAGAAGGAGAAAGCTTATCGCGAGTTTCATCTTTAAAAATAGAATAAATACTGCATCCAATTGCTAACGCTTAGAATCGGAAATCTGAAGCAGTAACGTGGCTTTGTTTTCCTGCTTATTTTATAGCAGGTTTACTTTAATCCATTTCATCCTTAAAAATCTCATGGAAATTATTTCTGATCTGTAACTCATTTTTCCTTCCCGGAATTACCGCCTTACAGCACTCTTCGAAAAACCCGGGAGCATAAAACGACAGTGATTTTATACCCTGTGGCGATACCAGAATAAATACATCCGTTCCGACGTCATAGACCTCGCAGTTCGGTCCTCCTTCAGGACATTTTGGTTCACCTAATGCGCCGTCATCCGGCAGATGCCAAATTGAATCATTAGAAACAATTTCCTGCCATTTCAATTCCAAAATAGAATCCTGATTGTATTTCGTCTTTGGCAGAAAGTAGCGGTTAGTGTCGGGAATGGTTTGAGTAAAACGGATATGTTGCGTCACAAAAAAAAGCTTTAGCACATCCGGATTTAGTCCTGCCCGTCGGTACGGAGACCTGTAAGTATAAAGATAATAGCTTGTATCGTTCTTACTGATGATAAAATAATTCGGTTCAATATGCCAGTTGGAGGTAGGAAAATAAATGATCGTACTGTCAAAATTGTTCTCCAGAAAATCAAATAGCGGAGTCTTTTCAAAACCCTGGCTCTTAACGGAAGAAAAAAATACAAGTACCAGGATAGACAAAGAGGTTTTCTTGTTCATATGGCAACAAGTTAATCAAGTACTTCAACATCTTCATACGAAATGAATCCGTCAAATAAGAAGCTATAGATCGGATAGCTGTTGGCAGCAGTGCTTATATCTTCTGTCCTTGGAAATCCACCGACAACGTCATAATCAAAAAGGATCCTATGATTAATATATTTCTGGCGAAAATATTTCTGAATCAAAATTTGGACATTTTCTAATTCTTTTCCAGGTATTTCTGGTTTGCCGTTTTTCTTTGTAAAGAAAATTCTAAATACTATTACAGGAGGCGTTGGAGAGAGATCATTATAGAATCCATGAAAAGTATATGCATCTTCGTAATAGATGGTGTAATACGGACATAGCAGAGAAATATTTATAACAAGGGTTCGGGTATAACTCATTGATTCCTGGCTTTCATTACCTACTTCAATTCGTGCCATGTATGAGGGAAACTGCAGATAGCCCATATCGAATACCGCATCCCCAAAATTCTCTTTTAATTCGTCAACTAATTTAGTCCAGGGAGAGGTTACTTCATCAATGAGCTCGTCTATTTTATTGGTTAGGATCAGATCTTGTTCCTTACACCCTGAGTAAGAGTACGCCAACGATGAACGTCCAATTGGATAAAAATGGTGAACGCATTTTAGCAAACTTTCTAATAACTCAAAGTTCATCGTTACGGAATTAAAATTAAGGACAATATTGAGCTACCGTTTTTGGCACAGACCCAAGACAGCCACCACCGGTCGACCAGGTTGAACCTGGCTTACTATTTCTCAGGTTTTGCTGAGTAAGTTCTTTGACTCTATTTTGTAAATTGATAGTAGTAAGGCGTTTACGATTCAATTCGTCTAAAGCTTGGAGGATTGCATTATTAAACGACTCGTTGAAAATCTTTGATGCTTCTGCAGCACTTATGTTGTAATATGGGATGCTGAGGCAGCTTTCCACAAAATTAATCATAACGTTTTGATAAGGGGGTTCTTGCTGTTGAAAATACCATTGTAAATAGGTAATAGTAGCGTTATAACTATTGCCAACAACTTTCATATTATACGAGCCACATAATTCTCCTATTCCTTGTTCAGAAACCCATCCCTGATTGTTCCCAATCCCACCATTGCCTCCTCCACCTCCCCCATAGTCATTGCCATTTGGTCCTCCATCTCCTCCACCGCCTCCTCCACCACCATCTACATAATTGCAGCGAAGTTCCGTATATTGATAAGTACATCCATATCCTTCAGTACACTTATACCAGTCCACATAGTAGCATTCCTCTTGCTGAAAGGATGTAAATTGGTTTTCGCCAATACCGGTTTCAATTTGGCCATCAACAAAGCGAAATGATTTTAAGCCGTTGCCCTGCCAGTCCTGCACTAAAACTATCCCGGAGAACTTGTCGTTGCTATTCGAACCGCTTTCAGGGATTCTAAAAACTACTTCTGTGTGAAAAGAATCAGAGGCATCTTTGTAAGCGAGAAAATAAGTGCAGGAATTTGCCTTCAGTTTCTCCTCGCCACTCACTTCAGTTTTGATAAATGTGTTTTCGCCCCAGTCTAAAGGCACAATCACAACTGAGCCTATCGAAAATTGCTGCGTTGTAGCTAAGTTCCACAATGCTTCCTTAATCGGAGACTTATTGGCTGAACTTAGATTGGGCTCGTTCCTGACATAATTATCAAAATAGGCCCTCGCACTGTCAATTAATGTTTGGTCAGTATTTGCGGGTTCTTTTAAATTGAGGTCGCTTTTCTTACAGGTAATAAAGAGTGAGAGACAACTAAAAAGGAATAAGGGTAAAAATAATTTTCTCATTTATAAAGGTTTTAAGTAACACGAATATAAAAACTTCAATTTAAGAAACAACTTTTTTTTAACTATTTTTTTAAAAAATCGTCAAGGAAACGTGGATTTCGGATGCGCATTCCATTATGTACTATTTCAACATCGTCAAAAATCTTGCTACCTGGTTTTTTTATTGCCCTTTTTCATAAATAGCATCAAAACGCAACCTTCACTCCTCCATTACCATTAGACTTTAAAGTATTATAACCATAGACTTCGGTGTAATTGCTGCTGGTGATATTTTTAAGATCGATAAAGAACCGGATATGTTTCTTTGTCCACTTGTATTCGGCATATGCATTCAGCAAGACATAGGGGTCAAGCTTAACGTTGATCACGTCAAAAGGCGGAACCGGTTGGAAATAAAGATCATTTCTTGCACCCAGGGATTGAAGATTAAAATTAAAATACCAGTTAGACGAGGGTGCATAGGAAGCGAAAACTCCGATCACATTTCTTGGTTTGCGGATAAGGTTGTCAAACGATGTATCTTTTCCATTTCGCGACTGTTCTATTTTCCCATCTAAATAAGTGTAAGCTGCTTTGAAAAACCATTTCTTATTTGGCTGATAATTTAATTCCAATTCAAGACCGTGATCTTTCTGCTTATCCATGTTTTCATATTTGTTGTTGAAATAAACAATCAATTCACTGATATCTCTCTT
Organism: Bacteroidota bacterium; assembly: GCA_023423835.1. GTDB lineage: Bacteria > Bacteroidota > Bacteroidia > Chitinophagales > Chitinophagaceae > JAFAEW01. Next base: position 16,896 of record JAFAEW010000009.1, read on the forward strand.
AAAAGCCGTGATATTTAATTGCAGTTTATTAGCCGCAAATTCTGTTTGAATACCCGCTTCAAAGGAGTTTGAAATTTCGGGTTTCAATTCATCATTCGCTCCCCATAATCCAAATAGTTCCGTCACTGTGGGGGATTTAAATCCCGTAGAATAATTCGCAAATACTTTCATGTGAGAGGCAATATCATAAGCTGTGTTGATACTGTAAGTAAGGTTATTGCCATACACAGAATGGTGATTCAAGCGGCCGCCCGCTTCAATACTTAATCCTCCCGGAGTTCTCCAAAGAAAAGATGCATAAGGACTAATTATATTGGTGGAAGGATTTTTATGGACAGGGGTAGTATCTGAGAGCGCATATTTTTGCCAGTTGAATCCCGCTACCATCTTAATCCACTTCGTTATCGATTGTGTGAGATAAATTTCCGACGATTGAAAATTACCGGAGTAATGATCAAATCCCCAGTCATTTGCATAATTTCTTTTGATAAACGAATAGCTGTATTTGGCTGTAAGACTTCCTTTCGGTAATACATAATCTGCAGAAAGACCGGCATTGTTCAACAGATATGAAAAAGAATTATTGCCATCCATAAATGCGTCCGGATCAAAATCACCTTTATCATAAGAATAACGGTAAAACGGATTTAATTCAAGATTTTTCATTGGACGAATCTGAATATTCGATTGAAAGGAATGGCGTACAAATCCGTCTTTATCGAAATTATTCTTTCCGGTTGTGTCTGTTGCCTGCGACAATCCCTCGGATGATGTATAGGCGTAATTCAAATTGTAATCAAACCAATCTTTCGACCCCTTTAATCCTGCAGTTGCATTTACTGAGTTATAACTTCCGTAATTAACTCCAAGAGAACCGCCGACCGCCTTATCGCTGCCTTTTTTGGTAATGATATTGATCACTCCTGCCAGGGCATCCGATCCATATAAGGTCGATTGGCTGCCTTTTAAAATCTCAATTCTTTCAACGAGATCGAGCGATAACAAGCGTGGATCAAAAGCGCCACCCACGCCGGTGGGATCGGTAACGGGAATTCCGTCGAGCAACACGAGCGTGTATTTATTGGAAGCTCCGCGAATAAAAATGGATTGATCCTTTCCCGGTGTGCTATTGGCTCCGTTCACCACAATTCCGGTTTGCTCGTTCAGCAGTTGGGCCAGATTCTTGCCTCCGCTTTTTTCAATCTGTTCTTTCGTAATTACCGTCAATACTTTTCCGGTCTCACTCAATTTCAACGGATATTTTGTGGCCGTGATTACCACTTCATTCAATTCATTTTGATAAGACGAATCCTGTGCAAAGATTGTAATGGAAAGGAAGGTTGCAACTGCAATTAAGACTGATTTTTTCATGCTCATTTTTCTTTAATCTTTTTGAAAAATGAACCTTCGAAAAGAAGCGTAGTGTAAATAAGATCCTGCGATGCTATTTCATCTACCGCCTTTCACCCGAAAGCTCAACGATACTAATCAGGCAGGTCTTCTGGCTCAGCGTTCATGGCCTTCCCATCCCGCCTGAGGCGGGACAGTGGCTTTTGGTCATTAACTGTTTAACAGTTCGCCTTACAGCTACGGGGATAGCGCCGGATTTGCACCGGCTTCCCTTTTAATTCAGAACGATCAGAAAATCCGATCCTTCATGAAACCCGATCTCCTGCAAAAGTGAAAGTGATTTTTGGGATGACCAAAAAAACTTTGCCCGTTCTGAAAATTTGAGAGAATAGAATTGCATCTTTAAGGACTAAAACCAAGCCTTTTACGATGAAAGAAAAATTAAAGCTGTTTGATTTTACGATGATCATGGTGGGACTCGTTATCGGAATGGGGATTTTCGGAACCGCTTCCAGTGCAGCCAATGCAGCAGGAACACCATCCATTTATTTTTCCGCCTGGGTTTTGGGAGGATTTATTGCCATTTGCGGCGCATTAACCTATGCTGAAATAGGGTCGCGATACCCGGTTACCGGCGGTTATTACAGGATTTTCGCCTATGCCTATCATCCCTCCATCGCCTTTTCTATCAACTGCATTATTTTAATTTCAAACGCCGCCTCGCTTGCCGGAGTTGCCTTAATTGGATCTGGTTATATCGCACAGGTGCTCTTTCCCGGTGCTGCTACGGACCCCATAAAAGTTGCAATTTCTGCTGCCGCAATCATCCTGTTTTATGGAATTAATTTACTCGGATTGACGATCAGTTCCCATACACAAAACGTGTTGATGATTATTAAAATTCTCATGCTCCTGCTGCTCATCGGCGCATTGTTTATGCCGTCTGCACAGGCGGATCAGACAATAAAACACCTCGAACCGGTTTCGTTTTTGGACTGGATAAAAGGGCTGGGAGTGGCGCTGGTAGCGGTGTCATTTGCCTACGGCGGATACCAGCAGACGATCAATTTCGGAAGCGAGGTAGAACGTCCGGCAAAAAATATTCCCAAAGGAATTTTCTTCGGAATTTCAATTATCATCCTGCTTTACCTGCTCGTCAATTATTCTTATTACAAAACGATTGGTTTTGAGGATATGAAAGATAAAACAGAAATAGCACGGCTCGTGGTGGCAAAAATGTTCGGCCCAACCGGAGGAAATATATTTTCGATCTTTCTCTTCCTGTCTGTATTAGCGTATGTAAATGTGTTGTTATTGAGTAATCCGAGGGTGATGTTTGCGATGAGTGAAGACGGTGTTTTGCCTTCCTTCTTCAAGAAAAAATCCAGGGGGAAACAGGTCTTTTATATCAGCCTGACCACTTTTGCGGCGCTTTGTATCGTGATTTTGTTTTATGCAAAAACATTCGACCAGATTTTAAGTTTCACCATTTTTCTCGACTGTTTTGGGATGGCTACTTCCGCAGGGGCAATATTCGCATTGAGAAGAAGAACAAAGCATTTAAACGGAACGGGAATTTATATGATGGGCGCTTATCCCCTATTTCCCGTGATCTTTATTTTGGCTTACACTTTTGTTGGAGTCAGCATCGCTATTTCTAGACCGATGACAGCGCTAACGGGCATTCTCGTGCTAGCGGCTTTTATGATCATCTATTTTATTTTTCACAGGAAGAATAAGGAGACCGGATAGGGGGATAGCGATTTGGTCCGCACTCTTTACACGTTCATCTAAAGACTTTAGGATGCCATCGCCAGGAAGTTGTTTCCAATACATTCGGTATTGGAAGTGGCGCAGCAGCATGCGGGATTCCTCTTTTTCAGGTACGGGCTGCTGCAGTTCCAGCAGGATGCGGCAACTTCCTCAGACAAGGTAACGTTCATTTGCGAAAGCAGCCCTTTATGTGCTTTCACGAGGCCATTGAATTCAATGGTCGCTTGTCCGGATACACCGCTGTAAAGTTTGCCCAAAAATGCAAATCCTGCTTTGAGAATGCCGTTTAGTGATGCATTATTTTCAGGTGCGTGTATGATCCAAAAATTGTCCGCATCTTTTGCTTCATCCTTTATTATGAATTGTAATAAAGCGGGATAAATGCCAAGCCCTCTAAAAGCTTCAAGTGTTCTGAAATTCCAAAGATATCTGTTTCGTTCGGGTAAAATGAAACGATGATTTAATTCGCCGATTCTTGCCTCGCCCCTCGCCATCCAGCCAAATGCTGCCGGCTTAGTTCCCAGGTAAGCCACATAGGCAACGTGATTATTGGCCAAACGGTTTACCACATCTTCAATAGTGGTTGTTCCCATTGCTGACAGTAAACTGAGGTCGTTTGATCTTTCAATCCTTAAGCCCTCGGGCTGCTTTACGA
>JAFAEW010000010.1 GCA_023423835.1 Bacteroidota bacterium
TGCTGATACACATCCTGTGTGGTTCCGTCAATTGAAATGATAAGCCGGTCTAATCCGCTTTCAACCGTGCGCTTTGCCTTTTCCTCGGTCAGAAAATGGGCGTTTGTTGAAGTGGCGGTATAGATTCCTTTTTCATGGGCATAAGCCACCATATCGAGAAAGTTGGGATTGAGATACGGTTCTCCCTGAAAATAAAAAATCAGATAGAGCAGTTCCTTGTGAATCTCGTCGATGGTTTGCGTAAAAAAATCCTTTTTCAACATCCCGGTCGGGCGGGAAAACTGGCGCAATCCACTCGGACATTCGGGACATCGCAGATTACAGGAAGTAGTAGGTTCAAATGAAATCGAAATCGGATATCCCCATTGTACCGGCTTTCCCGTCAGCTTGCTCAGTTGATAACTCACGAAAACCTTTGAAGCATTCAGCACCCTTCGAAAAGTAAGTTTACTAATAAGGTTTACAGAGTCATTCCAGTTAAAATACGCCATATGTGCAAAATTAAGGGTATTCAACTATCACGCCCAGCGCAGGCTTGAAAGCAGTAACATTTAAATTGTTGATGAATTTTAGCAGATTCTTTTGATATTTACTTAAATTTAAAGGATGAGATTTTTATTTATACTGACCTTCATTTTTGCATGCGGCTCGTTATCTGCGCAAAGATCTTCTTCCGTTCAAAAACTGGAAAAAGAGGCGTATGCAAAATCATTGAAAGGAGCCTCCGTGGCAAGCGACAATTTCACGGTGTATTACAATCGTTGTGTTTGGAACATCAATCCCTCCGTTTTATACATTTCGGGAGAGGTAACTTCGTATATCCGGTTTACCGAACCTGCGAGTTCTATTACACTTGACCTCTCTTCTGCCTTAACGGTTGACAGTATTAAAATGCAAAATGAGAAGCTTGGCTTTTCCCGCCCGGGGGATGCATTGGTAATTCAATTGCCAAAGGAATATAACCGGGGAAAGCAGGATTCGGTGTCGATTTACTACCGCGGCGTTCCCGTTGGAAGCGGCTTCGGTTCCTTTGTAAAATCAACCCACAATTCAACGCCGGTAATATGGACGTTGAGTGAACCTTTCGGAGCAAAAGACTGGTGGCCCTGTCGCAACGGACTTGATGATAAGGTTGACAGCATCGACATTTTCGTGAAGCATCCGTCTGCTTATAAAACATCCTCAAATGGAAAACCTATAAGTGAAACCGTTTCGGGAACCGATGTTATTTCACATTACAGCCATCGTTATCCGGTTGCTTCTTATCTTGTTGCAATAGCCGTTACCAACTTTTCGGTATTCAAAGAAATCGTGCAAATCAAAAAGGATACGCTTCCCGTAATAAGCTATGTTTATCCGGAAAGCGAAAGTTATTTCCGGCAAAATTTATTCAACACGCTAAATGCGCTTTCGCTTTACAGCAAGGTTTTTATTCCGTACCCTTTCATAAAAGAAAAGTATGGCCAGACTCAGTTTGGATGGGGTGGCGGAATGGAACATCAGACCAACTCCTTCATCACTTCGGCCGATCAAAGTCTCGTGACACATGAACTTGCCCATCAATGGTTTGGCGATAAGGTTACCTGTAAAAGCTGGGAGGATGTATGGCTGAATGAAGGCTTCGCCACCTATTGCGCCGATATCCTCTACAACGAACGCTACAACAGAAAAGCTTATTCTGCCAACGTTCAGCAAATTTTAAGTTCTGTCGTTTCTTCAAAGGGCGGTAGCGTAAAGGTTTCAGACACTACCAATGTGAACCGCATTTTCGATACGAGGCTGAGTTATAACAAAGGCGCATTTCTGGTAAGAATGCTGCGTTTTACGCTCGGTGATACTGCCTTCTTCAAAGGCATCGCGAATTATTTAACCGATCCGCTGCTCGCCTATAATTTTGGCACAACCGATGATCTCAAAAGAAATTTGGAAGCAAGCTCGAAGAGCGATCTTACTTACTTTTTCGATCAATGGTATGCGGGAGAAGGTTATCCCTCCTTCACCGTTTCATGGAGCCAGGATGATTTTAATAACGCAACACTTTTGATTCATCAGACTACTTCACATCCTTCCGTTTCCTTTTTTAAGGTGAAGCTTCCGATTACTTTCAGAAGCGGTAATAAAGAAAAAACGGTTGTACTTGATTACACGCAAAATGATCAAACTTTCGTTATCCCGGTTGGTTTTTCTGCTTCCGATCTTTTGATTGACAAAGACAAATTTCTCATCAGCAAACGAAACAGGGTTATAAAAACTTCCGTCCGGAAAACGCCCGAAATTGCTGTCTTTCCAAATCCGTTTCAGGATCAGATAAACGTACGGCTGAATGAAAGCGGAAAAAACCTGTTGCTCCAGTTGTTCAGCAATTCAGGACAGCCAATTACGTCCCAAAAATTTTCTGAATTTTCCGCCGGTCAAAATTACAGTCTGAAAATTCCCGCAGGGCTTTCCGGTGGTTATTACCGATTGCAGATTATGACCGATAACAAAAATACAAAGACCATAATTATGGTCAGAGAATGATCGCATTTTATAATTGAAAGAGAGAGAGCTATGAAGAAAATCGCAGTGATTCCTGCACGATATGCATCTACCCGTTTCCCGGCAAAATTAATGCAGCCGCTCGGGCCTTATCCGGTAATCATTCACACCCTTAAAAATACGATTGCTACGGAGCTGTTTGATGAGGTGATGGTGGCTACCGACAGCCAATTAATTTTTGATGAGGTTAAGAAGCATGGTGGAAATGTGGTGATGAGTAAAAAGCAACATGAAAGCGGAAGTGACCGGATAGCCGAAGCGATTGAAGACAGGGATGTTGACCTCGTTATTAATGTTCAGGGCGATGAACCGTTTGTGAAACGCGAACCTTTGGAAAAACTCCTTCAGGTTTTTCAAGGAGAGGAAGGAGCTAAGGTAATGGTAGCGAGTTTAATGCAACATTTATCCAATCCGGAGGCTGTAAAGGATCCAAATTATGTGAAGGTGGTGGTAGATAAGAATAATTTTTCGCTGCTCTTCAGCCGTAGTGTGATCCCGTATCCGCGAAGTGAAGAGAAGAAGATAAAATATTACGAACACATCGGTGTTTACGCATTTAGAAAACAGGCATTGCTCAATTTCACCAACTGGCCGATTACGCCGCTGGAAGCGGCTGAAAAAATCGAATGTCTGCGTTATCTCGAATATGGCATTCGATTGAAGATGGTGGAAGTGGATTACATGGGTGTGGAAATCGATACGCCGGCAGATCTCGAAAAAGCCGCTGCGTATTTAGCCTGATTTGTATAAATTTGAAGGATGTCAGCACTTTCGGTTTCATTGATTCAAACACATCTTTTTTGGGAGGATAAGGCGGCTAACCTTGGGATGCTGGAAAGCAAAATCTTGTCCATTCCGAAAACCGACATTGTTATTCTTCCGGAGATGTTTTCAACCGGATTCAGCATGCATCCTGCTTCACTTGCCGAAGATATGCAAGGCCCAACGATGAAATGGATGGCAGAAACGGCCAGAAAAAAACGCATCATCCTCACCGGAAGCATTATTGCGGGAGAAAATGGAAAGTACTTCAACCGTTTGATATGGATGCTTCCCAACGGACAATACGGATTTTACGACAAGCGGCATTTGTTTGCTTATGCAGGAGAAGACAACCATTATTCCAAAGGAAATAAAAGGTTGATCGCATCCGTAAAAGGATGGAAGATCAACCTGCAGGTTTGTTATGATCTGCGCTTCCCCGTCTGGGCAAGGCAATCGAAAAATGCAGAGACGGCGGAAACGTTGGAATACGACCTGCTGATCTATGTTGCAAACTGGCCGGAAAAAAGAAAGCACGCCTGGAAAACCTTACTGCAGGCAAGGGCGATAGAAAACCAGAGTTATGTAATTGGCGTAAACCGTGTGGGTAAAGATGCCAACAACAACATTTACAGCGGTGATTCAATGGTGTGCAACGCACTTGGAGAAGTACTGTTTACAAAGCAGGATGAAGAGGCGATCTTCACAACTGTTCTGGATAAGAATCATCTTGCCGATGTTCGCAGCCATTTTCCCTTTTGGAAGGATTCCGACGATTTTTCCATCATTGACAATGTTAACACAACAAACGATGAGCGAAACTATTTGTTATAAAGCAAGGCGCGTATTTACCGGAACGGAAATGGTTTTCGACCATGTTATTATTACCCGCAACAACCGGATAGAATCGATCTTGCCGGCTTCAGAATTTGATGAATACTGTATCAACTTTGACGATGGGTTGCTGGCTCCCGCTTTCATTGACCTGCAGATTTATGGAGCATCAGGCAGATTGCTGGCAGTTTACCCGGATGCTGAAACCGTAGCGGCCATCGTAAAATATTGTGAGGAAGGAGGCGCTGCCTATTGCCTTCCAACCGTTGCTACAAATACATACGAAGTTATTTTCAATTGTATAGATGCGGTGCGGAGTTACTGGAACAACGACGGCAAAGGGGTATTGGGATTACATGTTGAAGGTCCCTGGATCAATCCGGAAAAAAGAGGAGCTCACAGATCGGACTGGATTTTTTCTCCCACGCTCAGCCAGGCAAAAGAATTATTGGAATACGGCAAGGGCGTGATAAAAATGATCACAGTGGCTCCTGAGGTTGTTGATCCTGAAGTAATCGATCTTATTCATTCCTACGATATTGTCCTTTCCGCCGGACATACCAATGCCACCTTCGAAGAGGCCAATGCGTATTTTGAAAATAAGATAACGACTGCCACCCATTTGTTTAATGCAATGCCCCCCATTCATCATCGCAAACCCGGAATTGCTGCTGCCGTTCTCAATCATGCAACCGTTTACTGCAGCATTGTTCCCGATGGTCATCATGTTGATTTCAATATGATCAAGCTGGCGGAAAAATTAATGCCGGATCGTCTGTTTGCAATTACGGATGCGGTTACCGAAACAACGGAAGGATATTATAAACACCAGTTTGATGGCGATAAATACGTTTCAAACGGAATATTGAGCGGATCAGCTTTAACGATGCACAAATGCTTTACCAATTTTGTAAACAACTGCGATATTCCCCTGGAAGACGCGTTGAAAATGTGCAGCCTTATCCCCGCGAAGGTCATTGGCAAAGACAACGAGCTTGGATACATCAGAGAAGGCTATGCTGTAAATTTTATTGCGATGGATGAGCAGCTCCGGCTTATTGATCTTATTCGCTAAATCAAAGGTTTACTCACATTTTCGCCCCGTTCGGTAGTCTGATTTTGTTTCATCGTTTGCGGTAAAATAATCGACGGGATAGAACCGGCAGCAAAATTTATCACGACAACGCCAACAGCCACAATAAAGGTAATACTGTCGAGGCTGTCTGGCTTTCCATGAACAATTTCACCGGCGCCTTTCTGATAGATCTCAGGAACCATAAAAAATGTCAGGATAAGCGTAATAATAAATGCAACCACGATTGCCATAACTGTAATAACATGACCGCTCGTGATCAATGTTCTCGTTGTGCTGTTTCCACCGTATCTGCCATTTAAGGAAAGAAGCGAGGATGCGATCACAACCATAAAAAATGCACTTCCCAGGTACAACAACCAGACTTCTTTAAACTCGGTGGTGCGCAAAAAGAAGAACATCGGAATACAATAGACTATTGCCGCTATAAGTGCCCACTTTATGTAAAACGGCATGTCTCCCTTATTTATGATTTTCATAGTAACTCCTTTTTCTAAGCGGATCAAAAAAATCATTCCACCCGCAAACCGTCCAATTCATGAGTTTAATTGAGACACTGTTGAAAAACTGTGCAAGAATTTTCACACTGCGCTAATTGAAAATTATCTGATCGGCTTCTTTTCTTCAATCAGGGTTTCAACGGCTTTCAACTTCGGGTCAAACCGTTCTTTGATGCTGATGGACGAAGGTGGAGTTGAAATATCGGGGAAAGTGCCGCGTCCGGTTTTGATATTATCCTTGTCGAAAACGATGCGGTATAACGGTAGTGTTATCTGAAGCCGGCTATTTGGTAAGATGATAGCGGGAAGATAAACCGCGGAAGTACCATAGCTTCCGCCGCCGGTTTCTTCTCCTACAACCGTCACATTCTCCTGACCCTTTAGAAATCCGGATATCATGGATGCAGAAGAAAATGTAAAACCGCCCTGTAGCAGATAAATATTACCGTTAAAATGCAACCGCTTATAAGGCTTATGCACGTTGTTTTCCAGGGCTGTATAATGGTATTTGCCGTCGCTCTTTTTCCTGGTTGTAAAAAACATGGCCAGCCTATACATCAGATCGGGCTTAATATATTTACTGTAGGGAAGACTCCTGTTGACAGCCGCAACGGTATCGGCGAGCCGGAAGGGATGATCAATCAGGTAACGCAACAGTTTTCCGCTAACGGTAATGCTGCCACCACTGTTTTCGCGAAGGTCAATAATCAGATTTTGGATGCTGTCTCTTTTCAACTGCTTAAAACTGGTTGAAAAAAAGGAACGAAGCCTTCCACCCGAAAAACTTGAGATCCGCATGTAGGCGGTGTTTTTCGCTGTGTCGGAAATAAAATTCCGTTTGTTCAGCAACCGTAGTTTTCTTTTTTCTTTTTCCGACAACTGATCGATTTCAGCCCTCCTTTTTTTTCTTCCCGATGAATCTTTTACCGGATCATACACGGGAACACGGACACTTCTCTCCAATCCTAAAGAATCTTTATAGCCGATGTCGAAGGAATCTTTCACGGGAAAGGCAAAACTGTAATAAAGAGGAAAATTGAAGGATAAAGCCTGGTTCTTAAAATTATCGGCATACCCATCGGTACTGATAAACTGAAAGATTGAGTCGATGACATATTTGTTTGCTCCTCCGTCGATAGAGGTGACTACGGTGCCGGTGGTTAACACGCTGTCTTTATTCAGATTTAAGATTACCACCAGACTGTCATCCCAGGTTTTTAAATAAAGTGGAAATCTTTTCAACCGGCTATTAAACAAATAATACAACCGGCCTTCAGAGCTTTGAACAGAAGTATGACCGTCCCTGATCTTTGTGATATACCAGGAAACCTTGTTTTTAAATGCGGGTTCGGAAAGCGAGTCATTGAGCGATGAAAACACCTCATAATAAAAGCCGTCGAGGCTATCCTTTGTGCTGTACCAATAAAGACTCGGATGATTTGCCTCCAACACTGTTTTCAACACTGAAAAATCTTCCTTCAGTTGCTGAGGTGAAAACTTTTTATTGGGTGAATAATCAAGATTTTTGGTGGCCGCGCAACTGCAAAACAACAGTACCGGAAGAATTAGAATTCCCGGTTTTTTTATCCAATCCAATGCTGTTGCTTTCATATCGCCCCTAAAAATTGCTACGGTTCGGAAGTCATCGCATTCCAACCCTGAGCGGTAATATCATAACTGTTTCCGGCCTTTGTAACGAGTTTTCTTCCCTCCGCTTCTTCGGTCATATATCCGATGATATGAATGTCGCTTCCGGGAAGAATTTTTTCGTGATCTTCCTGCTTAATCGTAAACAGCAATTCATAATCTTCTCCTCCGTTGAGGGCGCAAACAGTAGGATCTAATCCAAATTTGAATGCGGCATTCTTCGTGTCGTCAGCAATCGGAATTTTTTCTTCATAAATCCTGCATCCCAGATTACTTTGGTTGCAAATGTGGATCGATTCGCTGCTCAGGCCATCGCTGATATCCATCATCGATGTTGGCACAATGTTGTTTTGCCGGAAATATTCAATAATGTCTTTTCGTGCTTCCGGACGAAGGATTCTTCCAACAATATATTTCTCTCCTTCCAGATCAGGCTGTATGTTTTGATTTTCAAGCCAGATCTTTTTCTCCCGTTCCAACAAAGTGAGGCCTAAAAATGCCGCCCCGAGATCACCGGATACGCACATCAGATCGCCTTTATTCGCAGTGCTTCTTTGAACAAATTTTCCGGGAGCCACCTCTCCAATCGCCGTCACTGAGATTACCAATCCTTTTTGTGAGATGGAAGTATCGCCGCCAACAAGATCAACCTGGTATTTCTCACAGGCAATGTGGATGCCTTCATAGATTTCTGATACTGCCTCGACACTGAAGCGGTTAGAAATTCCAATGCTTACGGTAATATGCGTTGGCTCCGCATTCATGGCGTAAATGTCGCTAAGATTAACGATCACCGACTTATATCCAAGATGCTTAAGCGGCGTGTACATTAAATCAAAATGAACACCTTCGAGCAGCAGGTCGGTAGAGATGACCGTTTGTTTTCCGAAATGGTCAATCACGGCAGCATCATCGCCCACACTCAAGATCGTTCCCGCATTTTTAATCTCAAAATTCTTGGTCAGGTAATCGATTAATCCAAATTCTCCCAAAGTTTTTATTTCTGTTCGTCCGGTGTCCATATGTTGGTACTTAAAATTTCTGCTTAATTTAAAAATCCGTGTTCGTTCACTACATTCATCAAACCCTGATGAATGAAGCCGTTTGAAGATATTAGTCCGTCTTCATAGATATTGTAGTCGCTGCCGTTGAAATTGGTAACCACTCCTCCCGCTTCCTGCACAATCAGGGCGCCTGCAGCACTGTCCCACGGTTGCAAACTGTATTCATAATATCCGTCAAACCTTCCTGCCGCAACCCAGCAAAGATCGATTGCAGCACTGCCAAGTCTTCTTACTGGAATACCTTTTTTTACGAGGGCAGAAAACGTATCGGCCGGTCCCTTTCCGCTTTCCGGATATACATAGGGAAAGCCGGTTGCAAGGCAACTTTTCATGACTTCGTGCTCGTTGCTGACTGAGATCTTTTCTCCATTTAAAAATGCACCTTTTCCTTTTTCCGCAAAAAATAATTCATTCATAAAAGGATTATATACGGCGCCCATTTCTACTTTCCCCTCTGTTTCCAGCGCAATGCTCACACAACAAACAGGAATACCATGGGCAAAATTTACAGTTCCATCTAGCGGGTCAATAATCCATTTGTAAGGTGAATCCGTCTTGAAGGCACCTCTTTCTTCGCTCAACAGATAATGATCCGGAAACCTTTGGCGGATGACCTCAAAAATTGCATTTTCACTCGCATGATCGGCAGCGGTAACCAAATTGTTGATACTGTCTTTATGTGTAATTGTAAAGCGCGTATGAAAATACTGCTGAATTACCTTTGCGCCGGCTGCAACCGCTTCCATCAAGGTTTCTTTAAACATAGGCAAATATAACATGAAAGATTTTTGCTATTTTGATACCAGCTTTTTCTCTGATTCAAAAATTTAAGGTAATGGATTTTGAGAAGGTTTAAAAAATGATCTTAATTCGTGCAAAATTGACCAGGCTGCAACTTTCCATCATCATAGTAAACTACAATGTCAAATATTTTTTAGAGCAATGCCTCCATTCTCTGAAACCCGCCCTGAAGAATATGGATGCGGAAGTAATTGTAGTTGACAATGCTTCGGCAGATGGAAGTTGTACATTCATAAAACAGCATTTTCCGTGGGTAAAACTGATTGAACTGCCAAAAAATATCGGATTCGGAAGGGCAAATAATGTGGGTTTGAAACAGGCAGCTGGAAAGCTCATTTTGTTTCTGAATCCTGACACCATCCTGTCCGAAAACGTTTTAACATCAGCAATTACGTTTTTGGAGAAACAAGCCGGAGCTGCAGCTTCCGGCCTGCGGATGATAGACGGATCAGGGAGCTTTTTACCTGAAAGCAAGCGTTCTTTTCCAACACCGCTGAACAGCTTTTTCAAACTTAGCGGACTCGCTTCTGTCTTTCCCAAATCAAAAAAAATCAACCGCTACGCGTTGGGAAATATACCGGAACATTCCATTGCGGAAGTTGAGGTTTTGTCCGGCGCATTTTTTTTGTGTTCAAAAGCAATACTCGAACAAGCCGGTGGTTTTGATGAAGATTTTTTCATGTATGGGGAAGACATTGATTTGAGTTACAGGATACAAAAACAGGGAAACAAAGTTTTTTACCTGGGAAGCACAAGCATCCTGCATTTTAAGGGTGAAAGTTCGAAAGACAAAAACCTGCAATACGTGAAAATGTTTTATGGTGCGATGGAGAAATTTATAAAAAAACACTATCGTAAAAATGGAAAAAGAGGCCTTTCGGATGTCCTGAAATTCGGCGTATACGCCGCCGGTTTTTTGAGTGTTGCAAAAAGCTATGCAAGCCGGATCTTCAAAAAGCGGGGTGAAGAAAAATTGAAATCCTTTACTCTCACCGGCGATCCGGAAGGAATGAAAGAAGCAGAACAAATCATACGTTCTGTTGCCTTTGATGCCCGGATAAGACGCGTGGAGATTCATGAAATCAACGCCGTGAAAAGTAATATAGTGTTTTGTACGGGCCGCCTTTCGTACCAGGAAGCGATTCGTTTTATGGATGAACATAAACACCGGTTCCGTTATTTTCTTCATGGCCTTAATTCAACTTCCATCGTTGGAAGCGCTTCCAAAAATGATAGTGGAATTGTGCTCTCACAGGTTTCTAAACTGTAGAACTGAAGATGGTAGTGGAAGGTGCATTTCTCAGCAGGTAACCATCGAAGGCCATACACACATTGCGCACAAATGGCCGGGCTTCCTCCTTCAAAAGAATCCCATCTTCCCCGAGAATGATCAGGTCGTCAGCTTCAAGTTCCTTCAAAATTTCTTTCGTTTCAGAGATCGTGGAAAAACGCTTTTCCGGCTGACTCCAGTTGGTTTCAAAACGGCACATGATGTTTAAGATATGTTCTCTTAATATACCATCTTCCTTTGAGTGAAAATGACCTTTAAAGACCGGCAGTTCGTTTTTAGCAAGGACGGAATAATATTCTTCAACCTTTTTTACGTTTTGTGCAAAAGCATTCCAGGTATCGCTGATCGAAGAAACGCCAAGGCCGATCATGAGTTTGGTATATTGATGCGTATAACCCATAAAATTGCGATGGAGGGTTTTTTCCTGCATGGCTTTGAAAAGAGAATCTGAGGGCAGTGCAAAATGATCCATCCCGATCTCGTGGTAACCCTGTTCGGAAAACATCTGCTTTCCCGTTTCATACAATTCCCGTTTAACCGCATCTGCCGGCAAGTCGTGTTCGGTAAATTTCCGCTGTCCGGGTTTGATCCATGGAACGTGGGCATAACTGTAAAAAGCAATTCTGTCGGGCCGGAGTTGATTCACTTTTTCGATGGTCTCAATGACAGATTTTTTTGTCTGCAGCGGGAGACCATAAATCAAATCAAAATTTATGGAAGTGTATCCAATCTCTCTTGATGCTGCAACTACTTTTTCTACATGTTCAAATGTTTGAACACGGTTGATAATCTGCTGCACTTTAGAATCAAAATCCTGTATTCCGAAACTGACTCTCCGGAACCCCAGGTCAAATAAGGTTTGCAGGTGCAGCGCCGTAGTATTATTCGGATGTCCTTCAAAACTAAACTCTGCATCATCGCAAATACGGCAATCCTTCATAATACCATGGAGAAGCGTCTTAAGATTGTCAGGAGAAAAGAAAGTGGGCGTTCCTCCACCCAAATGAATTTCGCGAATTGCAGGGGAAGAACCGAATATCTCACGGTACAATTTCCATTCTTTCAGGACCGCGGAAATATAGGGATCCTCTACTTTATGGTTTACAGTAATTCTTGTATTACAACCGCAGTAGGTGCACAGGCTTTCACAAAATGGTAGATGAATATAAATAGCGATACCGTCGGCTTTACTTTTAGAGAAAGATTCAGCCACTGCCTTCTTCCATTTTTCCTTAGAAAAAGTGTTTTCATCCCAATAGGGAACAGTGGGGAAACTGGTATATCTGGGTCCGGGAACATTGTATTTCCTGATCAAATCGTTCTTATTGCTCATTTTTATTTCGATAATATGAATCAAGGCAAAGTTATTTTCTCAACCTTTCTAAACAGACATGGAATTGTAAAACACGGGGATGATTGCTATCAGCAAAGATTATGACGGCGCTCAATTTTACCTTATTGATAAAGGATTGCGTATATTACGAACTATTGAAGAGTCGTAAAAAAGATTATGTGTATTTTCGTGTCTAAACGTATTTTGCTGAATGCCATTATTTGAATTACCCGAGAGATTTGCCCGTGCGTTTCGATTACCCGGAAATGATCCGAAGAAGCAGCAGGTGAGGGTACTTAAAAAATTATTACGGAAAGCAAGGTTTACTGAATTCGGACAAAAATATCAGTTCGATGAGATATTGATGTCGAAGGATCCCGGGAAAAAATTTCAGCAGATAGTTCCTGTTTACAATTACAATTCTATTTACAAAGAATGGTGGCACAAAACGCTTGAAGGTATTCCCGATGTTTGCTGGCCGGGCAAAATCAAGTATTATGCGTTAAGTAGCGGTACAAGCGAAACGAGCAGTAAATATATTCCCATTACCAATGACCTGCTTGCCGGAAACCGTATCGTCATGATCAAGCATCTGCTCACTTTAAGAACCTATCAGGATATTCCCGTTCGTTCGCTTAGTAAGGGTTGGCTGATGATCGGTGGAAGTACGGCGCTTGAGAAAGGAGCAGGTTATTATGCCGGAGATCTTAGCGGCATTAGTGCAAGGAAAGTTCCGTTCTGGTTTCAGCCATTTTATAAACCGGGAAAAAGAATTGCCAAGGAGAGAGACTGGGATAAGAAGCTGGAAGAAATTGTTGAAAATGCGCCGGATTGGGATATCGGTTTTATTGTAGGCGTTCCTGCCTGGATACAAATCTGTATGGAAAAGATCATCGATCGCTATAACGTGAAAAACATCCATGAAATCTGGCCCAATCTCGCGTTTTATGTACATGGCGGCGTAAATTTTGAACCCTATAAAAAAGGATTTCAAAAATTACTTGGAAAGCCGATCACTTATATTGAAACCTATCTGGCAAGCGAAGGTTTCATTGCCTATCAGGACCGTCAAAATGCAACGGGAATGCGGCTGGTAACAGGAGAACATATCTTCCTCGAATTTATTCCCTTCAACTACAAAAATTTTGATGATAACGGCGACCTGGTGGAACATCCGGAAGTGCTGATGATTGATGAAGTGGAAGAAGGAAAAGAATATGCGCTGCTGCTAAGTACAACGGCCGGCGCCTGGCGTTATCTGATCGGCGATACCATCAAATTTACCGACAAGAAAAAATGCGAAATCGTTATCACAGGGCGAACAAAACATTTTCTGAGTCTGGTGGGTGAACATTTGAGTGTTGACAATATGAATAAGGCCATTCACATGGTAAGTGATGAAATGAATGTAAGCATTCCCGAATACACGGTTATCGGAATTCCTTATCAGAATTCGTTTGCCCACCACTGGTATCTGGCAAGCGACGACAGTTTTGATAAGGAGGAAGTTTGCCGGCAACTGGATGAAAAACTGAAAGCGCTGAATGATGATTATGCAGTGGAAAGGAAGAGCGCATTAAAACATATTTTCCTCGATGTACTTCCGGAAGATAAGTTTATGGAATTTATGCGGCTCAAAGGAAAAATTGGTGGACAGCACAAATTTCCACGCGTATTGAAGGGAAAAATGTTGGAAGACTGGAAATTGTTTTTAAAAGGCGCACTCGTTTGAAAGAATTCTTGTTAATATATTTATAAGTTTTTTATCTTTAGAGCATCAAAGGGTGAATGACTATATTAGCTTGGTCTTCATTATATCCTATTCATTATCATTAAAATGACCAAAATGGACAACAACCAGGAAGAAAAATCTCAAGGAATCTCCAGAAAAAATTTCATTCGTAATTCGGCCGCTGCACTGGCCGGCGTTTATATTGTTCCGCGGCACGTACTGGGAGGCGTTGGATATACGGCGCCAAGTGATAAACTGGTAGTAGCCGGAATTGGTGTGGGAGGAAAAGGTGCGGATGACATCAACCATTTTTACAAATCAGGAAAAGCCGATATTGCCTACCTATGCGATGTGGATGATAAGGAATCGGCCAATACCCGCAAAAAATTTCCAAAAGCAAAATACTATAAGGATTATCGGGAAATGCTCGATAAGGAAGGAAAAAACATCGATGCATGTTCAGTTTCCACACCTGATCATCAGCATGCCGTAGCAGCAATGGCTGCTATGCAATTGGGAAAACACGTTTATGTGCAAAAGCCATTAACGCACGATATTTATGAAGCGAGAATGCTTACTGAAGCTGCACATAAATATAAAGTGGTTACGCAAATGGGCAACCAGGGAGCAAGTGGCGACGGTGTAAGACAATTGAAAGAATGGTATGATGCAGGATTAATCGGCGATGTGCATACGGTCTATTGTTATACCGACCGCCCGGTTTGGCCGCAGGGAATCGAAAGGCCGAAGACCGCTTCCCCCATTCCATCTACGCTCGATTACAACCTCTGGCTGGGAACCGCTCCGGAAAAACCGTATTTTGATGGCTTGCTGCCCTTTAACTGGCGTGGCTGGTGGGATTACGGAACCGGAGCACTGGGTGATATGGCCTGTCATATTATGGAACCGCCCTACTCAGTTTTAGGACTTGGATATCCGACATCGGCGGAATGCAGTGTTGCGAATGTGTATGTTGAAAACTGGCATCGCGCCTATTATCCCGAAAGCGGACCCGTTGCTTCTCATATCGTTTTAACCTTTAAGGATAGGAAAGGAAATCCGGTAAAACTTCATTGGATGGACGGCGGAATTCAGCCTGCGCGTCCGGAAGGATTGGGCCCAAATGAAATGATGGGTGATGGCGGCAACGGCGCAATCTTTATCGGAACAAAAGGCAATATGATGTGCGGGACTTATGGAATAAATCCGCAGTTGCTTCCCACTTCAAAAACAAAGGAGGCTAATGTTCCGAAAACGATTGCAAGGGTGCCGGGCGGAGCGGAAGGACACTATGCAGCCTGGGTAGAAGCGGCAATTGCGGGATATGGAAGTGATAAGGCAAATAATCTCAGTTCAAAATTCGATATTGCCGGACCACTGACCGAAGCGGTGCTGATGGGAAATCTCGCAATCAGAAGTTATAATATTCAAACGAAAAAAGGTGACCGCACGGAATATCCGGGAAGATACATTACCCTGCTTTGGGATGGCCCGAATATGAAGATCACCAATTTTGAACCCGCCAACCAGTTTGTAAAGCGGGATTACCGGGAAGGATGGTCTTTGCATGTTTAATAATTGTTCATTTTTGTAGTTTTTTCCGCAATGGTTCCTGAAAACCATTGCGGTTTTTTTTTCAACCAATTTTTTCCCTCACCCGAATCTTCCGTTTCGCGGCCGATCCACGGCTTCAAAAAAAGCACTAATTTTATTTTCCTGTCAAAATTTTTATTGAAAATCAATAGCTTGCAGAGGCACGATAAAATTTAACGGGCATTTTGTTGGAGAATCCGTTCAGGAGTCGCACCTTTGCACTCCATTTTTAAAACCGCTGGGATAGCAGCGGACAAAACAAATACAATGAGTAAATTACATTTTACAACAAAACATGCGAACGAGGCTACCGTGCAGCGTAACTGGTACATTGTTGACGGTACTAATCAAACCGTTGGTCGCATCAGTGCTAAGATTGCCGCTGTTTTACGCGGAAAAAACAAGGCTTTTTATACGCCACACGTGGATTGTGGTGATTACGTGATTCTGATTAATGCCGACAAAGTAAGATTTACCGGAAATAAGCTGGAAGAAAAGGAATACATCAACTTTTCAGGATATCCCGGAGGAAAGAAAGTGGAACTGGCAAAAGATCTTATCAAGCGTCGTCCGGAAGCACTTATGGAAAGAGCGATTAAGGGTATGCTGCCTAAAAACCGTTTGGGACGCAAAATGTTTAAAAAGTTATTTGTGTATGCCGGAGATCAACACCCGCATATTGCGCAACAGCCCAAAGAATTCAAATATTAATTTCATCTAATTCTAATTATTTAAATAAATGGAAAAGCAAAAAAATGCCGTTGGCCGTCGTAAAGAAGCCGTTACCCGCGTTTTCATCAACAAGGGAGAAGGCAAGATTACCGTAAATGGCAAGGATTATAAACAATATTTTGCGCTTGCTTATTTGCAAAACCAGGTTGACCGGCCGTTGAAAGTGGTTGAAACTTCAGATAAATACGACATTCTGATCAATGCAGCCGGTGGCGGTATCAAGGGTCAGGCTGAAGCAGCAATGCTTGGAATTGCCCGTGGATTAATAGAAATCAATCCTGAACTTCGTCCCGCTTTAAAAGCTGCAGGATTGCTGAAACGTGATCCACGTGGTGTTGAACGTAAAAAATTCGGTCACAAAAAAGCACGTAAAAGCTTCCAGTTCAGCAAACGTTAATCCTGTAACACAGCTGATAGAAAGAATAAAAATAAATTTAACCATCTTAATTATAGAATACAATGGAACAAAACACTTCGTTACAACAACAATTGCTTGAAGCAGGTGTTCATTTCGGTCATCTGAAAAAGAAGTGGAATCCTAAAATGTTGCCTTACATTTTCGCTGAAAAGAAAGGTATTCATATTATAGATCTCAATAAAACCGTAGATGGATTGCAGGAAACTGCCGCCGCCATGAAACAGATTGCCAAAAATGGTAAGAAGATCATGTTTGTTGCTACCAAAAAGCAGGCAAAGGAAATTGTAAGCGAATGCGCAAAGCGCGTTAATATGCCCTATGCTACTGAACGCTGGCTGGGTGGAATGCTTACCAATTTCAATACCGTTCGTAAGAGCGTGAAAAAAATGCAGAGCATCGAAAAAATGCTGGCCGATGGAAGTGCTGAAAATCTTACCAAAAAAGAAAGATTAACGCTTTCCCGCGACAGAGAAAAAATGGAAAAAGTACTGGGCGGTATTTCACAACTTGGTCGTCTTCCTGCCGCATTGTTTCTGGTTGATATCAGCCATGAACACATTGCATTGGCTGAAGCAAAACGTTTGGGCATTACCACTTTCGGAATGGTAGATACCAATTCGGATCCCAATAAGGTTGATTTCGCAATTCCTGCAAACGATGATGCTACAAAATCAATCGCCATCATTACCAATTATGTAACTGCAGCCATAGCCGAAGGTTTGGCAGAACGGCAGGCAGCAAAAGATGATGAGGTTGAAGAAGTAGAAAATGAAGCAGAAAGAAGAGCAGCCCGTTTGCAGGCCGAAGCTGAAAGCGAAGGCGGTCGCCAGGGAAGAGGAGCATCAAGGGAAGGAAGAGGCGGACAACCAAAACGCCGTATTCCCGGAGGCGCCGGTCGCAGACCACAAGGCGGAAGCAGCAGCGGCCCCGGTGGTGGAAGAAGATAATGAGGGATTGTCTTACAGAAAATATATTGAGCCGGCAATCGCTATTACTGACTGCCGGCTCTATTCAATAACAGCAAAATAAAAGAAATGTCAACAGTTCAAATAACCGCATCAGAAATAAATAAATTACGCCAGGCTACAGGCGCCGGAATGATGGATTGTCGTAAGGCCTTAACGGAAACCAACGGCGATTTTGAAGCTGCGATCGATTGGCTGCGCAAACAAGGTCAGAAAGTGGCTGCCAAAAGAAGCGATCGTGAAGCAAAAGAAGGCGTTGTGATTGCACAGACAAATAACGATAATACCATCGGATACATCGTTTGCGTGAGCAGCGAAACCGACTTCGTTGCAAAAAATGCAGAATTTGTGGCTTTCGCAAAAAGCATTGCAGATGCAGCAGTGGAAAATAATGTAAAATCAATGGAAGATCTAAATAATACCGCAATCAACGGAACGAAGATCTCCGACCTGATTAATGATAAACTTGCAGCCATCGGTGAAAAGATCGGTCTTACCCGTTTTGAAAGACTGGATGCTCCTTACGTTGCTTCCTATATTCATGGAGCCAACAGGATGGGCGTTTTGGTAGGATTGAGTGAAGAAGCACCGGAAGCCGGAAAGGATGTGGCCATGCAGATTGCAGCCATGAATCCGGTGGCTATTGACCAGTCTTCTGTTCCTGCAGACACCATCGAACGGGAAAGAGCAATCGTAACCGAACAATTGCAGCAGGATCCGAAAATGGCCGGCAAACCCCAGGAAATGATTGCAAAGATTGCCGAAGGAAAATTGAATGCATTCTTTAAAGAGCAAACTCTACTGGCGCAACCTTTCGTGAAAGACGGCGGTAAAAGCGTAGGCGACTATCTGAAATCTGTGTCCCCAAATCTATTGGTAACAGAATTCAAACGCGTAGCAGTAGGATAAACACCTTTGTACTTCTGTGCATTTTTCAAAATAAATTTCACCGGCTTCAGCCAAATGGCTAAAGCCGGTTTTTTTTATTCAAATCCGTTTTTCTTCGGTGGCAAAAAGTTCTCGGCTATCATACATCTTACACTGCCACCTCCCACTTGTTCAATTGTCGGAATACCGACCGGAAGCATTTCAGTATATTTTCGAATATCCGTTCTCTGCTTTTCAGTGAACGCATCATAGGCGGTTTGTGATAGAACCAGTATTTTTCTTCCCTCGCGATTCTGCAGTTGTAACATGTTGCCCGCAAACCGTTTCACCTGGTCCGGTGAAATTTCTATAATTGAGCGACCTGCAGCAGTAAGTATTCTTCTCAGATAATCCTTCTCGCCGGGATCCGGAATGGCGTCCAGGCAAATTACAGCAAACCCATTCCCGATACACATCATCACGTTGGTATGATAAATCGGTTTTTTATTTTCATCAAAAGCGTGAAATAAGACCGGACGGTAACCGATTGCCCCGCACAGATCTTTAAACGTTTCCGGATGCGTTCTCGATGAAATGGCTGCATAGGCCGTTTTTTCCCGGTGACCGAATACGATACTGCCTGTGCCTTCGAGATATCTTCCCAATTGCTCATTGTACGACAAATTGAGGCGCTCGTTCACATCAAACCGTTCTTCAAGCCTTTTTATAATATCCTCTCTTCTTTCAAGCCGGCGGTTTTCGGCTTCCATGGGATACAACACGACAGTGCCATTCTTATGAAGACTGATCCAGTTATTGGGAAAGATTGCGTCGGGTTTTACAGGATCAGCAGTGTCTTCGATCACGATAACGTTTATTCCTGAGTCACTCAGTTTTTGCTGCATCGCATCAAACTCACTCAGCGCCTTTTCCCGGATGGATGTGAAATCTCCACCCTTTATCTGAAAAGCATTTGAAGCGGATGTTTGTTCATTAAAGCAAAAATTTGCCGGTCTTACCATGAAAACCGTGTTGGTAAACTCCATAACCTTTTAACTACATTTCAGGATTAAACGTGGAAAAGATAGTTGAATAAATGCTGTGTCATTCTTTATTTTTCTTCTGCTCATTGATCTCTTTAAAGAGTTCTTCCATCCTGAAAACGTGGTCTAAAGTATCGTCTCTGAAAAATGAAAGTACCGGAATTCTTCGCACCTGATGTTTTATCCTTTCTGCCAGTTCTTTTTTGATTTCCCAGGCGCGGTCTTCAATTCTTTTCATCGTTTTTTCGGCATCTTTCACCTGAAAAAGACTTAGGTAGATCCTAGCTTCCAGCAGATCCGGCGTCACTTTTACGTTTGAAATCGAAATCATTCCTCCATCCATCATATTCAGTCCTAACCGTTGAAATATTTCGTTTAAGTTTTCCTTCAATACACTGGCCACCTGCAGTTGTCTTTTTCCTTCTTCCATAATTGTACATTTGCAGTAAATTTAATAAGAATAAAGTTTATACTCTCTTAAGAAGGGTAATTATCCATTTGCAATGAAAAAATACTCGCGGTTATTTTCTTATCTCTCCAATCTTAAGACCAATATTTTTCTATACGTTGTCTTCACCATTCTTTCAGTCATATTTTCAATTGTTTCCTTAGGAATGCTGATCCCTTTTCTTGACCTGATTTTTAATCCTGAGAAGAAAGTGTATGTACTCCCGGAAGGTGGGCTCACCTCGGCCAACATGCTGCAGACTTTCAATTATTACATCACACAAATGATTGACATGCACAGTACACTTTATGCACTCGGAGCGATTTGCGTGGTGATTATCATTGCTATTTTCCTGAAAAATCTCTTTCTGTACCTTACTTATTACGTGCTATCGCCGATGCGCAACATGATTATCACGAGGCTGAGAAGTGATTTGTATAATAAGATCTTAAAGCTTCCAATCGGATATTTCACCGAAAAAAGAAAGGGTGATGTCATAAGCCGGATGACAAATGATACGAACGAACTCGAAGGCAGCGTTATCGGAACAATGGAGGGATTGATCAAAGATCCGATCAACATCATCTTCATTTTGGTCTCGCTGGTTTTTCTGAGTGCGCAGCTTTCACTTTTCCTGCTAATTTTTTTACCGCTGACAGGATTTATTATAGGCCGGGTGAGCCGCTCGTTGAAAAAAAGCAGCAATATTGCCGCAATTCAAAATGCAGAGTCACTTTCTATCCTGGATGAAACGCTGAGCGGACTGCGGGTTATAAAAGCGTTTAATGCGGAAAGACTGCTACAATCAAAATTTTTGGAGGCAAACGATGCACTGTATCGCATTAAAAACAAAATGAATTACCGCAGAGATCTTGCATCTCCGC
>JAFAEW010000011.1 GCA_023423835.1 Bacteroidota bacterium
GCGTGTATACCGTTCAGTTCAGGGCCGATAATACGGCATGTTTTCTTAACTCCCTGATGTCGAAACAGCCGCAAAGAGGTTATTTTGTAGGGGATGGCGGAAATTGCAGATAAAGCAGAAATAAGGAAAACCGAAAGAAAAAGGGAAGGGTGCTTATTGCGCTTTTCCTTTTTTTTCACCCTGTTTTCCACAGGCGAAAAGGTTAATTTTTTATTGCCTAACCATTTCCTAAATTGCGTGCATGCAACAATATAAAGATCTGCTTGAACATATTTTAACCACCGGACATCAAAAAGGTGATCGTACGGGTACCGGCACGCTCAGTTGCTTCGGATACCAGATGCGGTTTGATCTCCAAAAAGGGTTCCCGCTCCTGACCACTAAAAAAATGCATTTAAAAAGCATCATTTATGAATTGCTCTGGTTTTTGAAAGGAGATACAAACACCGGCTATCTGAAAGAGAACGGTGTTTCCATCTGGGATGAATGGGCCGACGAAAACGGCGAATTAGGGCCGGTTTATGGAAAACAATGGCGAAGCTGGGAAAGTGCCGATGGAAAAGTGACTGATCAAATCTCAGAAGCGATTCAACAAATTAAACACAATCCCAATAGTCGCAGAATTCTGGTAAGTGCATGGAATGTTGGCGAATTGGGAAAGATGGCTTTGATGCCCTGTCACGTGTTGTTTCAATTTTACGTGTCAGACGGGAAACTAAGTTGTCAGCTTTACCAGCGCAGCGCGGACGTGTTTTTGGGTGTGCCTTTTAATATTGCCTCTTATGCCCTGCTGACCATGATGTTTGCCCAGGTTTGCGGTCTTGAACCCGGTGATTTCATTCACAGTTTTGGCGACGTTCACCTGTACAACAACCACTTGGAACAGGCGAAATTGCAACTAAGCCGGGAGCCATATCCGCTGCCTCAAATGAAATTGAATCCGGAAATAAAAGACATTTTCGACTTCAATTTTTCTGATTTTGCAATTCAAGGATATCAGTTTCATCCTGCCATCAAAGCCCCTGTGGCCGTATAGATAAATACCATTTATGACGATCTCATTTGTAGTTGCCGCCTCCGATAATAACGCAATTGGAAAAAATAACGAATTGCTTTGGCATTTGCCCAACGATCTGAAATTTTTTAAAAACATCACCTGGGCAATGCCATGTGCCATGGGAAGGAGAACCTTTCAGGCTTTAGGAAATAAACCTCTGAAAGGAAGATTTAATATCATCATCACCCGGAACAAAGATTATAAAGTGGAAGGCGCGGTGGTGGTAAACAGTATCGATGACGCCATTTTTCTTGCCCAACAGCAGGATTACAATGAGCTGATGATCATTGGAGGAGGCGAGATCTATAAAGCAGCTTTACCGAAAGCCGATAAAATCTACCTTACCCGCGTACACGCGGTATTTGAAAATGCGGATACTTTCTTCCCCGATCTCGATCCAAAAAAATGGGAACTATCCGAAAGAAAAGACTATTTCAAAGACGACCGGCACGCCTACGACTATTCGTTTGAAACCTGGGAAAGAAAGTAAAAGCGTCTTAGATTGTCTCCGCCTTTTCCAGCGTCAATTTGCGGTATTGGTTTGAGATGATTTCCCTTATGTTTGAACCCGAACGGTTTTCAATCATTCTGCCATCGATTTCATTAACCGGTGTCAATTCGCCCATTGTTCCGGTGGTGAAAACTTCATCTGCGTTATAGAATTCTGAAAGCGAAAGATCTCTTTCCATTGCTTCTATTCCTGACTGCTTCGCAATTTTTAACACCCATCCCCTCGTAATCCCGGGAAGGCAGGCCGTAGCAAAGGGTGTAAGTAAAAGGTTTCCTTTCACCATAAAAATATTACAGGCATTCGTTTCAGCCACAAATCCCAGATTGTCGAGCATAATAGCATCATCAGCTCCGCAATAATTCGCTTCGATCTTTGCGAGGATATTGTTGAGCAGATTGTTGTGATGGATTTTTGAATCGAGATGCATGGGAGAATTTCTTCTGATGTGTGAAGTAATCAGTTTGATGCCGGTGGCATTGTCGTAAACAGGTGGTTTATACTCGGCAAGAACGATGAGGCAGGAGCCGTTCTGATTTAAGCGCGGATCCATCCCTGAAGTGATCTTTTCGCCTCTCGTTAAAGTAAGACGAATATGCGTATCGCTCACCATTTTGTTGGCGTTCAGGGTTTGGCGAATCGCCGCTTTTATCATTTCCTTCGAAGGGATATCGGCAAATGCCAGCGTTTTTGCCGATGCCTGTAGTCTTTCAAGGTGCTCATTCAGGGCAAATATTTTTCCATCATACACTCTTAATCCTTCCCAGACAGCATCGCCGCCCTGAACTGAACTATCAAAGACCGAAATCTTTGCCTCAGAGCGCTGGTATAGTTTTCCTCCTATATAGACGATTAAATTATCATTTTCCGGATAGTATTTTTGTTGCATTGGAATTAAGCTTTTATGGAATGTACAAATAGCTGATCATAATATTTTTTACTTTCCTCGTAAAGCGGCTGCAGATGCCGGGGTAGCGGCCGTTCGCTCGTGGATTGTTTCTGAAACCCCGTTGACTGATGCACATTTTGATACCAATATTTGGCCCAAACGCCATCTTCTTTTTTCGGACCGGCCGGCCAGGATAGCATTTCTTCAAAAAACGGAATTCCGGTTTTACGGCATAATTCTCTTAAAACCTTCTCAGGATCTTTTAAGATTTCATTGGAATCGAGTACCACCGGGCGGAGCGCTTTCCCGATTAAATAATTGAAGAGTTCAAACTGCATTTTTATGCCGATATCCTCCATGATAACATCCGGACGAACCACTGCATAACTGCTGATAATCTGTTTCGGATCACGGATAAAAATGATATTCCTGAAATCTGAAAGAAAACTCTTTTCCAGGCCGATAAGATGGTGCGTCATCTGTTTGAAAAACGACACCGTTCGATCATAATTTTTCTCCATCACATCGGTTATCACCTTTTCACCATTATTTTCCTGGGAAGCCAAAACCTCTTCTTTGCCCGGATGATCGGCTTGGGTAACTTTAAGGTAATGCGCATAGAGCGGTTCATCAAACACAATTGTATCCGGTCTTTGTGCAAAGGAATACATCATCGCTGTTGAAATATTCCGGGGGCTGCTCCATAAACAAATTCTCGTGCTGGTCATATACGTTTCGGCTTTAAAAATACCAACGAAAAGAACAGAGAAAAAATCATTTATTCTGTTGCATCTTTTCCCAGGTTTTTAAAACAGATTTTGCTCGGCTGATAAAGGCCGGCTTTTCATGAACGATTTTATCTTCAATCAGTAATTTCAATTCGGGAATGATGTCAGAATATTGTTTTGAGAGGTCCACCAGGATTGCAATGGCGTATGACCTAATCGCTACCGGTGATGCCACACTTTCTAAGATTGTAAAACACGCCTGCATTAGACGTCCATGCAATTTTTCAGGGACCTCAACATTCTGTAAAATGCGCAAACTATTTCTAATAACCGCCGGATGCACATCGTTCCTGAATAGCAGTTTAACCAGCCGATTCAAATACGGCTTTACCAGTTCCGGATGGGCGTCGGCAACAAAACTGACGCACCACGCAGCCCGTTGCGACAAGCGATATTCGGGTGAAAGAAAGCAGTTCATAAGTTCGGCGAAAGTTTCACTTCCTGATGCCGCCTTGTTTGCGATGGCAATAGCAGCTTCCTTTTGAAATCGTTGTTCGGGTAAAAGTTTTTCGCGGATATCCATTATCTTCCTGGAACTTATTTTTTGTTCATTGCCTGTTTGATCAAAAATAAATCTGCCAATGCTATGGCCGTTGCTGCCTCCAAAACTACGGGAACCCTTAGTGCGATACAGAGGTCGTGCCTTCCTTTTATGGAAAAGCTTTCCATTTCATTGGTTTCTGTATTCAAACTTTCCTGCAATTTGGGAGTGGAGGAAGTTGGTTTCACAGCCACTCTAAAAACAAGTTCATTCCCATTGGTGATTCCTCCCACAATTCCTCCGGAATTATTGGTTTTTGTAGTGCCATGCTGATCAATCAACGCATCGTTGTGCACACTTCCAAACATTTTTGCCGAATGAAATCCGCTTCCAAACTCAATCCCTTTGATTGCCGGAATTGCAAACACCAGATGTGCGATCACCGATTCACAACTGTCGAAAAACGGCTCACCCCAACCTATTGGTAAATTTCCTGCGCGGCATTCCACCAATCCGCCCACTGAATCTTTCGCATCAATCGCCTTTTGAAGTCCTGCTTCCAAATCCTTTTCTCCACCTACCTCCACAATTGAGGCCTCTACACTTACAGGATCAATGATCTTTTTTGCAACAACACCCGCGGCCGTAAGTCCCACCGTCAACCTTCCGCTGAAATGGCCG
Source organism: Bacteroidota bacterium (assembly GCA_023423835.1). GTDB lineage: Bacteria > Bacteroidota > Bacteroidia > Chitinophagales > Chitinophagaceae > JAFAEW01. The sequence continues at coordinate 4,405 of JAFAEW010000011.1, forward strand.
CCTCCCCGAAAATCTTCATATCCGTTGTATTTTTGACGGGCAACAAAATCGGCATGTCCGGGCCGTGGAATCGCTCTTTGCTTTTCGTAATCCGACGAACGGGTATTTTTATTTTCGAATAAGACGGTAAACGGGCTTCCGGTTGTTTTTCCGTTAAACCACCCGCTGATGATTTTCGGAAAATCCTCTTCTTTTCTTGGAGTTGTTCCTTTTTGAATTCCGCCCTGCCGTCTTTTAAGGTCAATGGCAAAATCATTCTCGCTCAATTCGATTCCGGGCGGACAGCCATCGATGGTAATTCCGACAAACGGTCCGTGCGATTCACCGAAAATAGAGACCCTGAAAACTCTTCCAAAACTGTTCATAAAAAGCTATTTCAAACCAACTTAAACTCCGTCAATTTCCACCCTTGCCCCCGCACTTTTTAGATGCTGCCAAAAATCAGGATATGATTTATTTACGGATTCTGCATTTACAATGGTACTTTCCCCATCGGCATTCAAAGCAGCTACAGCGCAAGCCATCGCGATACGATGATCGTGATGAGGATCAAAAATACCGGCTTTTAATTTCTTCCCACCCTGAATTTTCATCTCATTTTTTGAATAGTCCAATTCTATTTCCACACCCATTTTCGAAAATTCGGATTGCAGACTCAGTCCGCGATCGCTTTCCTTATCTTTCAACCTGTTTAACCCTTTGATGATCGAAAGCCCATCACAATGTGCGGCGAGCGCTACCAATGGTGGAAAAAGATCAGGACAATCGGTTGCATCGAAGTAAAACGGCCTCAAAACGGACTCTTCCACTTCAATCTGCTGTTGAAAAACCGAGCCTTCGCAACCGGCGTCTTTCAATGCCATTAATATCGACTTGTCTGATTGTTGCGAATAAGGGTTTAAACCGGAAAGGCTTAACCGCCCGTTGATGGCCGCAGCCACGAGCAGAAAGGACGCGCCACTCCAATCGCCCTCAACTGTATAGTGCACCTGCTGATCCTTTCTTAATACAGGTGGGGGAAAAATAAAACGCTTATAGTCGTCATTTTGCGGAAGCGGCAGATGAAATTTCTGAAGGATTGAAAGCGTGAGATCGATATAGGGAGTGCTTTTCAGATCATCGACTTCAATTAATTTTCCTTCCGATGCACAGGCTGCGTAAGCCATGAGGAGGCCGGTCAAAAATTGAGAGCCCTTACTTCCGTCAATCCGGATATTTGCAGGCCGCAAGGGGCCTTTTATTCTGAAAGGAAGCTGCCCCGCCTGCGATTTAAATTCAACGCCAAGCAAAGGGAATACGCTATCAAAAATCGCATTTTTCCGGGCCAGCAGGCTTCCCTTTCCATGGATGGTTACCTCCGAACCGCTAAGTGCAATCAGAGGCGTAAACATTCGCAGGCTTAATCCACTTTCCCCGAAATAGATGTTTTCGGGCAAAGGGGTTTGCGCCTTTAAACCGTTGCTTTCGATCAGCAGTTCATCTGCATTTAGTTTTACGGTTTTCGCTCCCATTTGCTGAATGATGGCAAGGGCATATAAATCATCCTCGCTTTTTCCGGGATTTGTAATTACAGTATTGCCACCTTTGATCAGCGCGGCCGCACAGGCACGCTGCATAAAGCTTTTTGAAGGAGGGACTTTCAAATCACCGTTTAATCGGGAAGGTTTTATTTTTACGATCATTTTTAGCTGATTGATGAATGCAGGTGCTAAAAGTAACGCAAATTATTATCGCTTCCGCCGGCAGCAATTAAACACCACATTAAATGATACGTTGAAAAAATCAGCGGCTCCGGGATCTCCGGCCTTCGATAAAGATTTTTTCTTCTGCTTCCTGAAAACAAAAATGGTGATAAATGAGCATTCACTAATCACCATCTTATCATCTAAGCAAACAGTTTACCTGCTGTTGGCGTCATTCATTCTGATCCTTCGTCCTTTAAAATTTTTGCCGTCAAGTGAACGGATCATCTGGTTGGCTGAACGTCTTTCAATTTCTATCCAGCTATTCATTTCCTTCATATCTATTTTACCGAGCACTTCTTTCTTTAGGTCACTCATATCGAGGATAAATTGCAGGAAGCTCGCTTTATAAAATCCGTCCTTCGTTCCAAGATTTACAAACAACCTTGAATAGTTACCACTTCCATTATTCCGGTAAGATGATCTTTCGCCTGTTCCCGAACGGTCTTGCCTGCCACTCTTAAGCAGAACGCCATTTTCTTTGCGCTTTTTTTCTTCCCGAAGGTTTAAATCGCCGGCATTCTCATAATATTTGAGAAAGCGATCAAACTCAAGGGCTGCCACCCGTTGCAAAACTTCTTCCTTCGAAATATCTGCAAATTTCTCTTCTAGCATCGGCAGATAAGTTTGATAATCGCCATGGCTGATGTCTGCATCCAGCATTTTATCCATGAAGGAAAAAAACTGTTTTCTGCAAACGTCTTTGCCGGAAGGAATCTCCATCTTGTTGAAGGGAGTGTTCACCATTTTTTCGATTTGTCTCAACCGAAACAGTTCGCGACTATGAACAATACTCATACAAATGCCCACCTTTCCGGCTCTTCCGGTACGTCCGCTCCGATGCGTGTACACTTCTGTATCATCGGGAAGCTCATAATTGATTACGTGCGTAATCCCCTGTACGTCGATTCCCCTTGCTGCCACATCAGTTGCAATCAAAAGCTGAAGCGATTTGTCCCTGAACTGACTCATCACTTTGTCGCGTTGCGGCTGTGAAAGATCACCATGCAACGCATCGATATCATATCCTTCACGGGTAAGTTTTTCGGCAATCTCCTGGGCCTCGGCCTTGGTACGGGTAAAGATCAATCCGTAAATGCCGGGGTTGAAATCAATCAGCCTTTTCAACGTTTCATATCGATGCTGAGCCGAACATACGTAATACTGGTGATCAATACTTTTGTTTGTAGTATTGAGTTTTCCAACCGTTATTTCCAGCGGCTGACTCATATACTTGCGGGTAACCTTTCTGATTTCAGCCGGCATTGTTGCGCTGAACAACCAGGTACTTTCCCGGGCGGGCGTATTTTGCAGGATAAATTCAATATCCTCCTGAAATCCCATATTCAGCATTTCGTCGGCCTCGTCCAGAACCACATATTTTATGTCTGAAAGGTTAACGGCCTTTCTTTCGATCAGATCGATCAGACGGCCGGGTGTTGCCACCACAATCTGAACGCCTTTTTTCAATTCCCTTATCTGCGTTGAGATTGAGGAACCACCATAAACGGCGAGTACGCGTACAGATGGAAGATACTTGCTGAAGTGTTCCATTTCATGAACGATCTGGATACACAATTCACGGGTGGGGCAAATTACCAGCGCCTGCGGCTGCTTTTTATCTTTTTCGATCAGTTGTAATAAGGGTAAGCCAAAAGCGGCGGTTTTTCCGGTTCCGGTCTGAGCAAGACCAATGAGATCTTTTGTGCCCTCAATTAAAACCGGAATAGCTTTTTCCTGGATAGTTGTAGGTTGAATAAATCCGAGATCATTGACTGCTTTAACCAACTCCTCTTCTAAACCTAATTCTTCGAATGTTGTCATTTATAAATTTAAAAATTTCGCGCAAAGGTAACACTATATCAAAAAACGCGAGTACTATTTAGCAGTTTGTGATTTTCTTTTGTCTTTTAACAGCAGCTTCGCAAGATCCGGAACCAGTTTCGGGCATTGCAGCGCATATTCTTCGTAAGCTTTCCCAAATGATTTTAACAGTTTGCGTTCTTCAAAAAAGATTCCGACATAGGTATATATGAAAATCGAACCTGCAGAAATGAGATTGGCGAGGGTCGGTTGCAACAAAAAAAGACCGGCGGTAAAAAGCAGGGTGGCAGAATACAGGGGATGCCGTACAAATCGATTGAGGCCGCCCAGCTCGAGTTTGCCGGATGATTTCTTCGCGGGAAAAAAAACGTCGATCCCGCTCAGGTCGAAAAAGTATTTTCTCATTAAGACGACCATGAAACCGGAGCCTATAACGGCAAGGCCACCGAATATTAGTTTGAGCCAGCCTGAATTCTGCCAGAGAAAAAACGGTGGAATATTGAAATTAAAAAGAAGTATCAAGGTGAGAAAAACGAAATTAAAAAGGGAATAGAGTAATCGATAATATTTATACTGCTTTCCCATCAATCTCTCCATTCTGCTTTTGAAAACGGAGGTAGCCATTGCCGAATGTAAAAATCCAAACAGCAACCAAAGGATAATTAAGATAATATATGGTTGAACGTTTTTCATTTCTCAGACGCGATCAGTCCGCACATATTTTTTAAAGCTGAATGAAATTCATCCATCATTTCTTTTACGATTTGGGACGCGGGTAAAATGGATTCTATCAGGGCTGAAACCTGCCCGATTTCAAGTTCACCATTGTCGAGATCGCCTTCGAACATTCCCTTCTTGGCTCTGCCTCTTCCAAGGACTTCTTTAAGCTTGTCGGCCGTTGCTCCGTTCAGTTCCAGTTCATCCACCTGTTTATAAAATGCATTTTTCATCAGCCGGACGGGTACTACTTTTTTCATGCTTAGCATGGTATCTCCTTCCTTTGCCTTCAAAACCGCTTCCTTGAATTTTATGTTTGAGGAGGCTTCTTCACTGCAGACAAAACGGCTTCCAACCTGTACGCCTTCCGCTCCCAATACCATGGCAGCGAGCATCTGGCGTCCGGTGCCGATTCCGCCGGCAGCTATCACGGGAATGCTGACTACCTTTTTCACCATGGGCAGCAGGATAAAGGTAGTCGTTTCCTCCCGTCCGTTATGACCGCCTGCTTCAAAACCTTCTGCCACTACTGCATCACAACCCGCTGCTTCAGCTTTTTGTGCAAAACGGCTGCTACTGACAACATGTACCACCTTGATTCCCTTTTCCTTCAACCATCCGGTCCAGGTATTTGGATTTCCGGCAGAAGTGAAAACGATCTTCACACCTTCATCCGCAATGATTTGCATCTGTTGCTCTATAGCCGGATACAGCAGAGGAACATTTACCGCAAACGGTTGCGCAGTGGCGGCTTTACATTTTTGAATATGCTCTCTTAAAACTTCCGGATACATGCTGCCGCTGCCGATAATTCCGAGTCCACCGGCATTGCTTACAGCGCTGGCCAGCCTCCATCCGCTTGCCCAGATCATACCGGCCTGAATAAGCGGATATTGAATATTAAATAAAGCATTTATTCTGTTTGCCGTCATCGCATTTGCAGTCATAATCAATGTAAATAATTAAACAAGTCAGGATTGATTCAAATCATCCGAAATCGATTTCGGTATTATCGCCGATATTGAGGCTGCGGCTTAGTCCCTTAATACTGGCATCGCTGCCGATTAAGCTGTTGTCGAGTACTACCTCAAACAGATTTGTATAGGCGCCTATTATACTCTCCCGCACAACGGAAAGTTTTACTTCCGTGTTCGAACCAATGGAAACATGCGGCCCAATGATAGAATTCGTAAGCACGCAATCGGCATCGATGCTGACAGGCGGAATAACGATAGAATTGTTGAATATAACCGATGGATGAATATGACCTCCATCTTTCTTGAGCAGCGTGGCATTACTTTCGAGCAGTGTTTCCTTTTTTCCGCAATCAAACCAACTTTTCACCTTAAAGGCTTTAAACTTTGCACCTCTTTTAATCATGCAGTCCATCGCATCGGTGAGATTGTATTCTCCGAAAGTTTTGATGTCCTGGGCAAATAAGTGATGCAGGCATTCAAACAGGAATTCCGTTTCCTTTAATTTGTATAATCCCACCAGTGCCATATTGCTTTTGGGGATGGAAGGTTTCTCAATTAGGTGCGTTATAAATCCGTCTTCATTGATTTCTGCAACGCCAAAATTTCTTGGATCGTCAACTTTCTTTACACCGAGCATTGAATAATCGCTTTCCAAAACTTCCTTTATATCGTAATCACAGATCGTATCGCCGAGCGCAATGAAAACCTCGTCGCCATTTACGATGCTTTGCGTAAGTCTTACCGCGTGACCGGTTCCCTGCCGGTCATTTTGCTGCACAAAATGGCATTTGAGATTGGGATAGGTATCTGCAACATAGGCCTCAATTTTCTCACCCAAATAACCTACAATAAAAATAAATTCACACACTCCTGCCGCACAGAGCTGATCAACAATGTAACTCAATATCGTTTTTCCAGCGATAGGAATCAATGCTTTTGGTTGTGTATATGTATGCGGACGAAGTTTTGCACCTGCACCTGCTACCGGGATAATTGCTTTCATTAGATCATAATATTAATCAATCAAATTCACCTTTCCAATTTTCTACGCGCTAATGCGAGGTGAAATTAATGAAAACTATCGGAAAGGGTTTTCACAGAACATAGGATCAAAAAATTCATTGCAATAAAAACAGGACTTTGATTCCTGATTTGCATTCATTTTCCTTGCTTTGCACGATGGAAAAAACAACCTTAATATTTGCAACCAATAATCACAACAAGATTGAAGAGATTCAACAAGTGGTCGGCGATAAATTTACCATTATTACGCTACAGCAGGCAGGAATTGATATTGATATTCCCGAACCCTACGACAGTTTTGAGGAAAACGCCTTTGCAAAATCTTCGACAATCCATAAAATCACCGGTAAAAATTGCTTTTCGGAAGATACAGGCCTTGAAGTGGAAGCCTTAAATGGACTGCCGGGAGTAAAAAGCGCCCGATACGCCGGAGAGGAAAAAAACTTTGCCGCCAATAACCGTTTGCTGCTCCAAAATCTTGAAGGTGTTGAAAACCGCGAAGCAAGGTTCAGAACGGTGATTTCCCTGATCTACAACGGAAAGAATTATTATTTTGAAGGGATTTGCAAGGGACGAATTGCGCATCAACCCGCGGGGTCAAATGGATTTGGTTACGATCCGGTATTCATTCCCGATGGGAGCGGGAAAACATTTGCAGAAATGGATCTATTCGAAAAAAACCGGTTCAGCCATCGCAAAAAAGCCACTGCCAAACTCATGGAATTTCTAAACAACAACCTGAATGGATAGAATTAAGATAGTACTGCCAGAAAATTTCCGCTTCAAAACGGAGATAATTGTAAGGGTAACTGATCTGAATTACGGCGCCCACGTAGGCAACGACCGCTTTCTGGTGTATGCACAGGAAGCACGAATGGCATTTTTGAATAAGGCCGGATATTCCGAGCTTGAGTTCGACAAACATGCCTTAATCCAGGCTACCGCGGCCATCGAGTTTAAACGGGAATTGAAATTCGGAGAAAAGGTAGCGATTTGGGTAGCCGCAGGCGATTTCCATAATTTCGGATTCAACTTGTTTTACAAAATGGAAGTTGAACAGGACGGCAAAGCAGAAATCGCGGCAAAAGCGGTAACGGGAATGATCTGCTATGATTACAACCTAAAGAAACCGGTGAGAATATCAGAGGAGGCAGTGAAACAATTAGAAGCGATTTAATTTATTCTGTTCATCCAGATCCTTAGATTTTCATCTGCCTGCAACTCCAGCATCTCGAGTCCGTTTTTTATAGCGGCTCCTCTTTCTTCTCCCAACTGTAGAAACATCGATTTGGCCGGATTATATACAAGATCGTACAACCGGTTTCCAGGATGCAGTAAATCATACGGAATTGGCGGCGCTTCCTTCACATTCGGAAAGGTTCCCAGGGGTGTGCAATTGATGATTAGTTCGTAGGAATGAAAGTGATCACGGTTTAATTCCGGATAAATTAGTGCCTGGCCGGATTTTCTTCTCGACACAAATAAAAAGGGGATCGAAAGGCGCTTCAGGGAAAAGGCCACCGCTTCCGCTGCACCTCCGGTTCCCAGGATCAGTGCTTTGATTCCGGGTTTTAAAAGAGGAACAATGCTTTTACTGAATCCTGTTACATCGGTATTGTATCCGAACAATTTTTTATCCGAAATTTTTATGCAGTTGCAGCTTCCCGTGGCTTGCACTGTTTCATCGGCCCCGGAAAGAAAAGGAATAACCGCCCGTTTATATGGGCTCGTTACCGCTAATCCTTTTAAACCCGGATGCAAGTTGAACAAATCCGGAAGTTCATTGATTGAACGTAGTTCGAAATTTTCGAAACTCGCGTTCACATTTTCCCTCCGGAATTTTCCGGTCAGGTATTTTTTGGAAAATGAATGGGTTAACGGATATCCAATTAATCCAAATTCCATTACATCGTTTCCTTATTCAGAAAAAGGTTGAATGAATCGCCTCTCAATCCGATTCTCATGGCTTCAAGCGGCAATACTTCCGTCGGTGCGATGTTGCCCAGGTTCGCATTACATCCGAGCATCTGCAGAAAATAAAGCTGCTGGGCTTTTTGGGGAGCCTCCCAGATAATTCTTTCGGCTGAAATCTGCGTGAGAATTTCCTGTACCAATCCTTCCCGTACTTCTCCGGTTCCGCGGTAAATACCAACATTTCCCGCTTCGCGTGCTTCAGCAATCACATACGTTGACCCTGCTTCAAGTTCAGCCTTCATTTGCTGTATCCATTTGTAAGGCGGAATGATATGGGTGGCATCTTTACTTCCAACTTCGCTCAATACCGTTCCGAACGCAGTAAGTTTTTCGATGTACCCGCATTTCTCTGCATGAGGAATAGTGATGCTGCCATCACTCACTTCCATATAGTCGATCTTATAATCTTTACAGATTGCAACATAATCGTCGAACTGGTTTCTAACCAAAAAAGCCTCAAATAAGGTTCCTCCAAAATAAACCGGAATATGGTAGCTTTGGTAAGCCTCAATTTTCTCACGCAGGTTTGGTGTAACAAAAGCAGTTCCGAAGCCAAGTTTTACAATATCAACATGCGGCTGCGCAATGCTCATGAAGTTGTGCACTTCCGTAATGCTCAGACCTTTATCCATCACCATTGTAATACCATTGGTACGGGGACGGACGTTTCTTTCCGGAATCTGCGACAAATTAAAATTCATCATCTGTTCTTATTTGGCTGCAAATGTAGTGCAATAGGAAAAATGTTTTTTAAAAATTGACGGGCTTCCCGAAAAAGGCTTTCTGCCTTTAATTACTTCTACACTTCAGAAATATCCAACAATTTCACTGACCGAAAGATGAAGGCACTTATTTTTTCCGATTTTTTTGATTGTAATAGAATGCAGTGCATCGAAAACATGAAATGTGTTGAAGATGTGGATTTGCAGCTTTTTCAAATTTAAAATTACCACCACGGGAAAATTAGAATGCATCAAACTCGCAACGCCTGCAACATCTGAATTTAAGATATTATCTTTGCCGCGCTGCAATTGCAGTTTTTTGATCATTAAATGAATGCCAATGAAAGTTTTAGTTTGCATTAGCAAAACACCTGATACGACTTCAAAAATTGCCTTTAAGAATAACAATACGCAGTTTGATGAAACGGGTGTACAATGGATTTTAAATCCATACGATGAGTGGTACGCCCTTGTAAGAGCGATAGAATTGAAAGAAAAAGATCCTTCTACCATTATTCACCTGGTTATGGTAGGTGGTGCGGACTGCGATCCTGTTATAAGAAAAGCTTTAGCACTCGGAGGTGACGAGGCTGTTCGTGTTAATATACAGTCTGTTGACAGTTTTGTGATTGCTTCTCAGATTGCAGAAGTGGCAAAGGCGGGTTACGATCTGATTTTAACAGGAAAGGAAACAATCGATTTCAACAGTTCATCCGTTGGAGGAATGGTGGCAGAATTAAGCGGTTATCCATTTATTTCGCTCGCCACAAAACTTGAATTGAGCGGACAAACGGCCATCGTTTCCCGCGAAATCGAAGGTGGAGAAGAAACGGACGAAGTTCAACTTCCGGCGGTGATAAGCTGTCAGAAGGGAGTTGCCGAACAGCGGATCCCGAATATGAGGGGAATTATGGCGGCAAGAACAAAGCCCCTGAAAGTACAGGAACCGGTAGAGGTTGCCGCACTTACAGCAATTGAAAATTATGAACTGCCACCGGCAAAAGCAGGTGTAAAACTGATTGCCGCTGATAATGTTGCAGAACTGGTAAGACTTTTACACGAAGAAGCAAAAGCCATTTAATAAAAACCATCATCAGCGGATGATTTGAACCAAAATAAAAAATATGTCAGTATTAATATTAATAGATCATTCAGACGAGCAGGTTAAGAAAGCGACGTATGAAGCCTTGAGTTACGGAGCCGATCTTGCCCGGCAAATGAATACAACCGCGGCGGGACTGGTATTAGGAACGGTAAAGGATGAACTTTCAACCCTCGGCCGGTATGGAATTTCTACCGTGTACCAGGTTGAAAATGAACAATTAAACCACGTAGACAGTATTGTAGATTCAAAAGTTATTCAGGAAGCAGTAAAGAAAACAGGTGCGAAAGTTATCGTGTTTTCACACAATCAAACCGGGAAGGCGCTTGCTTCCGCTGTTGCAGCGGGATTAAAAGCCGGTATTGTTACCGGAGCGGTTGCACTTCCCGATACTTCCAATGGATTTGTAGTTAAAAAGTCGGTCTTCAGCGGAAAGGCTTTTGCTAATGTAAAGATCCTTTCCGATTTGAAAGTCGTATCTGTTAATCCAAACAGCTACCACGTTTCCACATCGGAAGGAACGGCAACGGTTGAGAAACTGGATATTCCTGTTGAGGCGGGAAGGGTGAAAATTTCAAAAGTGGACAAGGTTACCGGCGAGGTTCCTCTAACAGAGGCAGACATCGTGGTGAGTGGCGGCCGTGGATTGAAGGGACCTGAAAATTGGGGAATGGTAGAAGACCTTGCACACGAACTGCATGCCGCCACTGCCTGCAGCCGCCCGGTTGCTGACAGCCACTGGAGGCCGCATCATGAACACGTGGGTCAGACGGGTATCCAGGTAGCGCCGAATTTATATATCGCCATTGGAATTTCCGGAGCAATTCAACATCTCGCTGGCGTTAACAGAAGTAAGACGATTGTGGTGATCAATAAGGACCCGGAAGCGCCGTTTTTTAAGGCCGCAGATTACGGGATCGTAGGCGATCTCTTTGAGGTAGTTCCGAAACTAACGGAAGAAATCAGAAAACTACACAATTCATAAAACCGCCTTTTGCCATTGTTTTCGCAGAGACGCACGGCCCGCCGTGCGTCTCTGCTTCAATAACAGCTTTCTTATGGAGGCGAATTGCTCGGATTCTATTTTTTTCCGAGCTTGTACAACCTGCCCTGATCCGTTACCGCGTACAAATTGCCGTCTTTGCCCTGCGTAATATCACGAAAACGCTGACCTTCCTTTTCCAGCAACCTTTCCTCACCGGTTACCTTATTATTTTCAATCCGGAGCCGGTCTATATGTTGCCCGCTCAAAGCGCATACAAACAGATTATTTTTCCATTCGGGAATATTATTGCTGCTGCAAAAAACGATTCCGCTGGGCGAGATCACAGGATCCCAATAATAAACCGGTTGTTCCATTCCTGCTTTTTGAGTGATCCCTTCGCCAATTGTTTTTCCGGAATATTCGATGCCGTAAGTAATGGTTGGCCAGCCATAATTTTTGCCGGTCTTAATCAGATTAATTTCATCTCCTCCCCTGGGCCCGAATTCTGATTCCCAGAGGTCACCGGTTGCCGGATTGATTGCCAATCCCTGCACATTTCTATGTCCATACGACCAGATTTCCGGCCTCGCTCCCTGCCGGCCCTCAAAAGGATTTCCTTTGGCCGGCTTACCGTCTTTTGTAATCCGCAACACTTTTCCAAGAGCAGAATTCAATTGCTGCGCTTGCGGACGGGTAACGAGATCAGACCGTTCACCGGTGCTGATGAAGAGGTTTCCAGATTTGTCAAACAAAATTCTACCGCCATAATGAAGGGTTCCATTATAAGCCGGAGTTGCACGATAGATTATCTGCGCGTTTTCTATTGTCTTTTCATCTTTGGAAAGCCTTCCTTTTGCTACGGCTGTAAGATTTCCCTCGGAGGTATTATCGGAAAAAACCCAATAAACCATCCTGTTGTTTTGAAAATCAGGATCAACGGTAAGCCCGAGTAATCCGCCCTGCCCCTTGTCATTAACTTTCGGCAGGCCTTCAATAGGGGCCGATACAGTGCCATCGCCGGAAACTATCACCATCGTTCCTGCTTTTTGCGTGATCAAAAAGCGGCCATCGGGAAGCGTAGTAATTCCCCAGGGACTTTTCAGCTTGTCGGTCAAAACTTTCCCTTCATAAGCTGCTTTTGTTTTCATTCCACCGATGCGTGTCTGACTCTTGAATGCCGGTTTATAACTGGTGTTAGGCTCCTTGGTTTCCACTGCCGGAAGCGTATCCTGCATATTGGAGCTGTGATTCTGAACCTGTGTATCTGAATTATTTTCTTCCGGCGCCGCATTGCAACCCGAAAAAATAAAAAACAGCGAAAATGCTAACGATGAAAGAAGATTGAACATGATAATATTATTTTAGACAGAACAGCCAAACTACAATTATTATTCCTAATTGCGGCCCTGTGCAATCAAAAAAGGGCCGGCTGAAACCGGCTCTTATGTGGTTATAATAAACTGATAACAAAACCAGCTTTTAGGCTGCACCCTCAAGAGAGGCATCGAGCGTAATATCGGCATTTAAAAGCATGCTGATGGGACAGTTTGCTTTTGCGTTATCGGCACATTCCTGAAACTTCTCCTTCGATATTCCCGGAACATTGGCCTTTAAAACGAGGTGTGATTTGGTAACTTTACCACCATCAAGCGTAACGGTGGCTGTTGTCTCCAATTTTTCAGGTGCATATCCAGCCTCACCCAAAACAAATGCAAGCTTCATACAAAAACAGCCCGAATGTGCGGCGGCAATCAATTCTTCCGGATTCGTTCCCGCCCCCTGTTCAAACCGGGAATGGTAAGAATAAGCGGTATTATTTAATGTTTTGCTTTGAGTACTTAAGGTACCTTTTCCTTCTTTTCCTGAGCCATTCCATACGGCCGTAGCTTTTCTATCCATGATACATCAATTTTTTGTGGAGCTTAAAGTTAACACCAATTTTTTAGAAAGTTTTCATTTCAACAATTATTACAATTATTCAACAAAAAAACATCAGACTGATGCAATCGAAAAGAATTCGAAGGCAGAAATTTTTGGGGAAGAATTTTAACCGAAAAGGCATGCAGCAGCTCGAAAATCAACGCAATTTGTTTTCGAGCAGAATGAAGGAAAACGAATATTTTTCTCCTGCGTCCTTTGAGGAAAACCGTTTGTTGAGCGGTGGTTGAAAATTTCCGATTACAATATCTTCATCTCCGTCTCCGTCAACATCTCCAGCATCCATTGTTAGCCAGCTTCCCGCCGAGGCGTCCGCTATCGAAAACGGTTTGAAATTGAAATCGCCGGTATTTTCAAGATAAATAAAAGATTCCTGTGATTTCTTTTCATCCGGGAAATAGGCGATTGTTGCGAGATCCAGGTCTCCATCTTTATCGAAGTCCCTCGCCAGCGCTTTATAACAACCGTAGATAGGGAAAAAGAATTTCTGGATGTATTCGTCTTTCCCGTTGTTTAAAAAGATATAGACACCGTGGTAATTTTTGAGTACAGGTGAAAGATCCGCATTATCACCGCAGGTGTAGAGAATATCTTTTTTTCCATCGCCGTTCCAATCAATCATTTCAAAAAAGCTTGATCCATATACCGGTGGAAATTTTAATATGGGTTTCGTCGTGAAAGTTTCATCTCCCTTGTTCTCAAAAAGATAAATTCCCTCTTCAGCCTGTCCAAACAATGCGATGATATCCGGAAGTCCATCCCTATTAAAATCGTCAATATATGCCTTGATGGCGCCCGGTAGCGGACGAATGATATTTTCCTGAAATTTTCCGGCTCCTAGATTTTTCATCCACATCAGGGCGCCGGTTTTGTTTCCGAATCCGCAAACCAGATAATCCGGCAATCCATCCCGGTTAAAATCGGCCTGCAGTGTTTGAACCGGACGCGGCAGACCGACGATAAAAGGCGGAGAAACATCAATCATTTCATTTTCATCAATCCTGAAATTGCTTACGGATCCTTTTTTCAGATCATTGGGAAAAAGAATACCGATATTGGTGAAAATGCCGCTGCGGTCTTTCTGATCTTTTGCTTCTTGAAAGTCCATATCGATCACCACACCTCCCATGTTTTTGGAACGGATAAAATTTAATGACTCATCAAAGATGGAGAGCGACGAATCAAACGCATTTGCACTGTAAATCAAATGATTGAAACTATCGATCTTCAGAAACCCGGTTGCGGGAACATTCCCCCTGTCCGACGCTTTATGGGCCTGAAAAATGCCGGTGATTTCCCGCACATCCTTCCGTTGCTGAGGCGGAATAACCGGCGGCGCATTTCTTAAATAATAATCTACTATTGCATTCCAATCATCTGCCGACGGTAGCGGCGAAGTGCTTTCCCTGAAGGCTTGCCCATTGTAATATTCAATTCCCAATAATTTTCCCATGGCAGGCAAAACCGATCTTTTCCACGTCAGCGTATCGAGCAAACCGGGCTGCGGAAAAAGATGGCAGGAACTGCAATAGTTCTTTGCCAAAGTCTCGCCCCTGTTTTCCTCTTTTCCCTCACCGCAGGATAGAATGAAAACAGCCGGCAATATTAAGCCGATCAGCAGACAGCGGTATTTGAGCGGGAAGCGAATAGATTTCATCATTTATGATCAGCAGTGGGGGAGATTACATGACCGAAAAATATCAGGGTAGAATTCACAGACTTCTGCGTATTGGTGGTAATATGAACGGTTTTTCTTACCGGGCCAATATAGTCCTCGGGATCAAACCTTGCCGTTACCACGCCCTCTTCTCCGGCTGCTATCATATCACGGGGATAGTCGGCCACTGTGCATCCGCAGGACGATACCACCTCGGTAATAAACAGCGGTTTATCACCGGAATTTCTAAACCTGAATTTGATGATGGCGGTGTCGCCGGTTTTTATTTCACCGAAATTCTGAACAGAATCGATCCAGGTGATCTTTGTGTAATTTGGAGTGTCGATAGCGGCGAGAGATGCAGGCGCAATTCCCATATCGTTAAGATAAGGATTGCGCGCCTTTTGTTCACTACACCCCACAATCAATAAAACGACTGAAAAAACGGAAAAAAATTTCTTCATATTCGAACGCTTTCTTTTAGACCGTAATACTATTATATTTGAATTTGACGGCGGTTGCCCTGGTTATCAAAAATTTCAACAAAATCTACCTTATTCCCCACAGTAATAAACCTTCCTGATTGCGAAAGAAACGATGATCCCCAATACATTTCCCTTCGCTCCTTCTGGCCGTTTTTGTAATGCACCATAGCATAAGCATCGGCTTTACCTACAGGAATCGATTTACTGACGCTTCTGGGTGTAAACATTTTTAAAGGTCCGCGGTTTTGGGAGGCGGCAACCACATATCCTTTTGGAGATTGAATCTTAATAAGCGCTTTCCCGTTTTCAGGAATAAAAATACCACTTTCCGTTATCCGCTGCGGTTGAAAATTGCCCTTCCCATCGCCCTTCAATAACAGTCCGTTCAGCGCATCGAAGCGGCCCGACGAAACTTCGATGCCGTAGTCATTACCATTCATCAGCACATCCAGGTTTCCATCGTCATCAAAATCCTCAACCAGCATACCACAGAGGGCCGAAAACTGTGCTTCCACCGGGAGATCAACCAAAACGAATTTACCGTTTCCATCATTTCTCAGGTAGGAGGATTTCAGATAATTTGCCTCCAGCACAACGGCCTCATTTAACTGTTCTGCCGTGAACATATCATGAAAATCCGCAGAGCCGAAGGATTTATAATCGGAATATTTTTTTCTCAATCCGATCATTTGTTTTAATACATCGTCTCTTGAAAAGGCCATAAATTCCTTCTTTACCGTATCGGTGATCCTAGGTTTAAGATAAACGGTAGTAAACGCATCGTATAATCCGTTTTTATCAAAATCCTTTCCGTAGATCCTGACAGGTTGCGCTGACGATGCTTTGAAGAAAGAATTATCGCCAAGGTTTCCCACGATATAATCGATGTCGCCATCCTTATCAAAATCACCGGCCGCAATCGAATTCCACCAACCCGTCTGTTTTGCAATTCCCGATGCAGGCGTAACATTCTTAAAACCACCCTTTTCATTTTTGAAGAAGGTTACCGGCATCCACTCTCCTGCCAGTATCAGATCGGGCCATCCGTCATTATCAAAGTCTGAAAATATTGCATCGCAGATCAGCCCGATATTCGTCAACTCGGGCGCCACTTCCGAAGTAACATCCGTGAATTTCACCCTGCCGTTTTCGCTGTCATTACGATAGATAAAACTGGAGACGGGCTGCGGATATTTTCCCGGCTCCACCCTTCCGGCAATAAAAAGATCGAGGTCGCCATCTTTATCATAATCCATGGCCCTTACGCAGAATTTGCTGGTAAAATTCTGGGGAAGTACCGATCCATCCTCTTTAAATTCTCCTTTTCCGGAATTGATATAAAAACGGTCGCGATAATTTTCGGACTTTGAGGTACTTTCATAACCGCCGGCGGAAATATAGAGATCAAGATCGCCGTCGCCGTCAGCATCAAACAACAAAATTCCACGGTCATCTGCATTCTTTTCGGCCGCCTGAAGCCCGGTGAGTAGCGGCTGCTGTCTGAATTTTCCTGATTGCTGCTGAAAGAATATTTGTGCAGAATGATTTGCCGATCCTCCCACAATGAAATCTTCCAATCCATCCTGATTTATATCGCCGGCAGCGAGGGACGGGCCGTACTGAGAGAACTTATGAATCAAAAGTTTCTGAATGTTGAAGTCGATAAAATCATCTTCTTTATCAACATAGTTTATCCCTGAAGCCGAAGTGATTTCTTTGAACAGCGTATTCGATAGAAGGGCGGGCAGATCAAAAACAGTCACTTCCTCCGCATTCTTAATATTTACCGCCAGGGTTTGATTTGCTTTAACATTCAGCAGGCGCTGCTGCTTGTTGATACCCGGCCAGGTAATGATAACCGAATCTACAGAATTTAGTTTTCCCAATCCAAAAAAAGCCTCATTATTAATCGTGGAAAGGTAGCCTCTGAAGGGAGAATTTTCCCAATATTGCATTTTTCCCTGGTCATAATAGATAGTGGCAAAAGCACCTATCCCGTTTTTATTATTTTCCGAACCTGAAAACCGGATTTTTAGAAAGTTGCTGTTGTCTTTATTTTTATCGCGAAAATTGTTTCTGTAAACACTTGTTTCGTCATTGATATTATTGACGACGAGGTCCATATCGCCGTCATTATCAAGATCAACATAGACTGCGCCATTTGAAAATGAAGGCATTGAAATACCCCAGTTTTTGGTTACATCCTCAAACTGAAGATTGCCCTTATTTCGGAATGCATAATTGTGCAGTTTCACCTCCGGGATTTGTTTGAGCATGTGTTCTTTTGAAGCGATCTGTATTGCCTGGCTGCGATAATTGATAAAATCGTGATCGGTTATATCTTTTGGAAATCCGTTGGTGATGACGAGATCGCGAAACCCATCGTTATCAAAATCAGTGACAACGGGCGTCCAACTCCAGTCGGTCTGAGAGATGCCGGCTAAAAACCCAATGTCGGAAAATATAGGATCGCCGATTGAGTCATTTTCCTTCACGCGGTTTCCCTGGTTGAGTTGCAGCGTATTTCTTACATATTGGTAATTGTATTTGAATTGATCGCTGTTTAAATATTTTTGATAGGAATTTCCGTTCATCATCGTTTTTTTACGATAATTATCTTCGGGACTCATGTCAAGTGTAATTACATCGGCCAGTCCATCATTGTTGATGTCAACAATATCGTTTCCCATGGCATTGGCGGAAGTATGTTTAAAATAATGGGATAGCGATTCTGTGAAGGTTCCGTTTTTATTGTTGATCCAAAGGAGATCATTTGGAATAAAATCGTTTGAAACATAAATATCTTTCCATCCATCCATATTTATATCTGCAATTGTTACGGCATGGGCATACCCTTCAGTTTGAATGCCTGCTTCTTTTGAAACATCGGTAAAGACCGGATGGTTCAAGGCAGAATCAAAATCGTTTCGATATAATCTTCCGGTACTCGGGTTGATACCGTCACGAATCACCGGTCTGAAATTATCAGGAAATTTTTCGCGGTTGATTTCATTTGTAGCGATATATACATCGAGATCACCATCGTTGTCAAAATCAAAAAAAGCAGCTTGTGTTGAATGGCCGTCGTCGGCGAGACCGTACGCTTCTGCCTGCTCTTTGAATACGGGAACGCCGTTTTTATTCAAACCCTGATTGATATACAGCAGGTTTTTTCTGTTTTCAGGCCGGTTGTTAAGGGTTGCGCAAACGTAAATATCTAACAATCCGTCGTTATTAAGGTCAACAACTGCCACGCCTCTTCCCCATCTTCCTTCGCCGGTTACCGAGGCTTCATCTGTTACATCTTTAAATTTTAATCCGCCCTGATTAAGGTATAACTTATTGCTTACAAGGTTTCCTGAGAAATAAAGATCAGGGAGGCCATCATTATTGAAATCCCCTACACCGATCCCACCTCCATTATAAACATTTTCGATATCCAGCTCATTGATTGAATCATTTTCAATTATACGGTTTACAAAGTGTATTCCGGATTTTGCTGAAGGCACAGCCGTAAAAAGCGTATCCTTATTGTTGCAGGAAATTGTGCAGGAAAGAGAGATGATTACTAACAACCGAACACAATTGTCTGGCAATGAAATTTTCATTTTGCTGCTGTTTGGTTTTGGAATAAATGTAAACAGTTTTTGAGAATTAGGAATGTTTTTTTAAATAATTGAAATAATGGCCGGAGGTATTGAATACAGATGCCTAAAAAAAGTGAAGGCAGCAAAATTGCCGCCTTCGATTGAAAACAATTACAATTGTATTTAACTAGGGATTTTGCTTTAATACTACCGGGCCATAAGAATTTGCCTGGTCAATTTGTTGTTGCGGAATTGGATAAAATTCATCCTTTCCCTGTTCAAAACTTGCATCTTTATTGATGGCAAAGAATCCCGGCCTGTTAACCTCCGCATTTTTATAGGCGTTCAGCGTTTCAGCCATTAATGCTCCGCCATTGCTATACCTGCGGAGGTCAAAGAAGCGGTGTCCTTCCTGCGACAATTCCAGAAATCTTTCGAAACGAACGGCCTTTTTCGCGTAATCCTTGTTTGCAAAGGAACCTGCAGGATAAAGAGCGATCTTATAATTTCCGGCCGGCGTTGTTCTGGTTTTATACATGGCAACGGCTGCGTCATATTCCGAATTGCTATACACCCATCCGTCAGGATTTGCTGCTCTTGAACGGACCATGTTTACATATTCCAGTGCTTTGTCAGGACTTCCCACTTCAATTTCAACCTCGGCTGCCCAAAGAATTACTTCGGCAAAGCGGATAAGATTAACGTTTCCGGCATCCATTTCAGTGGGGGCCCAGAAGCTGGTTTCAGTTGAAACAAGTGCACTCTGCGATTGAGCATAAACGGATTTTTTAACCGAGAACACACCATTTGTTGAAGGGTCCCTTATCCAGGCGAGATCTGCAGGAGTTGGACCCCAATCAAGATACGGAACGCCCGGTCTTCCCATGGTTAAGTCAATTCTCGGATCTAAGGTTCCGGTGTAATTATTTGACGACAGTCCCACTGTTGGGTTATTGTTGTAAGTGTCGAGCAGAGGCAATCCGTTTGCATCGGTTTTATACGCATTGGCCATGGTGAAGGAAGGATTGAAGAATCCACAGCAACCGCCGGGACCGCCGCTGTTTGGGAAGTTCAGGTTATCACCGTAATTACCATTCGTTCCGGAACCGTCATTCACAGAGGATTGGTATGCAAAAACCGATTCGGCACTGTTATCCTGCTGCGGATTGAAATTTGAGAAGAAATTTACCAGTGCATATTTCTGACCGCCGGTGGTAGTTCCATTGGCGATGATATCATCGAGCAATGGCTTTGCTTCCGCAAACTTCTGTTGGGCCATATAACATTTCACCAGATAGGATTTTGCAGCCCATTTGTTTGCTCTTCCTATTTCAGGCAAAGTTCCCGGAAGGTTATCTGCGGCAAATTGAAAATCGGCTTCAATCTGCGGCCAGATATCAATGAAATTACCTCCTTCATCCACATTCGGAACGTTGGTGTTTCCGTTTTCTACCGTGATGGTTTCATCCACATAGGGAACATTGTTGAACATTTGTTTCAGTTCGAAGTGGAAATAACCTCTCAGGAACCGCGCTTCCGCAGTAATCCTTGTTTGATCTTCGGCGGAAATATCGCTTGCTTTTGCGAGCATCCGAAGTGTTTCATTACACCTGCCCACGCCATTGTAACAGCTCACCCATTTTTCATTGAAATAGGGGTTATTGGTGTTATATGCCCAGCTTTCAATCGGATTAATATCGCCCTGATCGGATGGAGTGGATCCCTTGTAAGATTCATCTGCCACTACGCTGCCGAATACCCAGTTTGAAGGAGCAGAACCCCAATTGACACTACCGCCGATTTGGTGGTATGCACCAATCAAAAGGCCTTCCACGCCCGATTTATTGGCTAGCACCCCTTCGCTCAATGAGCCTAACGGATCTTTATCAAGGAAGCTTTTATTGCAGGCAAATACGCCAACAATGATTGCCAGTGTAGTTGGAACTAAAATTTTAATGATCGTTATTCGTTTCATTTCAATTATTTTAAAATTTAGAACGTTAGGTTTACGCCAATATTAAAGTTCTTCTGATTGGCAGGATAATTACCGAAATCGATTCCGAAATTGGTATTGTTGTTAACATCTGAATTGATCAGTTCGGGATCCAATCCGGTATATTTTGTGAGTGTAAACAGGTTTGCTCCCTGCACATACACCCGCAGTGATTCGATTCCTGCTCTTTTCAAACCCTGAGAAGGGAAAGTATAACCAATGATCAAGGAGCGCATTTTAAGGAAGGAACCATCTTCAAGATAATAGGAACTAAACTGTGTGTTGGTACTGAAGTTTGAAGTTCTTTCCAATCTTGGAACTGTTGCACCCGGCCTGTCAGGCGTCCAGGAATTGTAAACCGCGTCCTTACTGATTGCACCGTCAAACAAGGCAGGAAAATCTATCCAGTATTTTACATAGTTGATGTTGTCATTGCCAACTGACGCATATAAGAAGGTTGAGAAATCAAAATTCTTGTAGGTGAGGCTAAGATTAATTCCGGCAGTAAAATCCGGATTTGGATTGCCGAAGAATGTCCGGTCATCCGTATTGATCACACCGTCATTGTTGACATCCCTGAATTTCAGGTGTCCCGGTGCAGCTCCTTCCTGTGTGGCAGATTTTGATACCTCTTCGTCAGATTGGAACAGTCCGAGAACTTCATAACCAAAGAATGCACCGAGAGGTTGTCCGGGTTGCATCCTTGTGAAAGATCCTATACGGGTAGAACCGGCACTGTTGAAATCAATATATTTTCTTCCCTGTGGAAGGCTTACCACCTTATTGTTGTAGGAAGTAAATGTAAGTGTGGCGTCAAAACGAAGGTCTCTGCCAGATTTGCCGTGGTAGGTAACAGAGGCATCGATACCTGTATTCTGGATGTTACCCTGATTTACAAATGGCTGAGAAGGTCCCTGCTGTGTTGGATCGGCCAGCTTTCTCATCAAAAGGCCGCTGATTGCTTTTTTATACCATTCAACTGAGAGATCGATCCTGTTTTTAAATAAGGTTGCATCAAGACCAATGTTTGTTACAATATCTTCTTCCCATGTTGTTTGCGGAAGGCCGATCTGGCTGTTGTAAATTCCCAGAACGGAGGAAGTATTTGCACCGGTAATATCGTAGTATGAATTGGCCGCTGACTGGTTGTACAAGCTAAACTGGTTGTAGGCCGGAATATTACTCAAAGATCCCAGTTTACCCCAGCCACCTCTCAGTTTAAGGTCATTTATCCATTCAACATTTTTCATAAACGATTCCTGAGAAATTCTCCAACCGGCAGTGAAGGATGGGAAATATCCGAAACGATAGTCAGGATGGAAAACCGAAGCACCGTCCCTTCTGAGGGTTGCAGTGATCAGATATTTTTCCCTGTAATTGTAATCGAGTCTTCCAAACAAAGAGAAAAGGCTGCTTTGATCGGGTCCGAAATCGTTTCCGGTGGTTTGGCCGCTCGGAGGCCCGAAATCCAATGTCCACAGATTCGGATCAACGCCGAGATTAGAAGGATCGGTTATAAAATAGCCCCCTCTTCTGCCCCAGATGCCTCGTCCGTAATAATGATTGGCTTCAGATCCGATCAACACTTTCAACCCATGATCGCCAAAATGGTTGTCGTAAGTGAGTGTATTGGTCCATGTCCAGGAATTGCTGTATCCCATTCCTTCCTGGAAGGCGTTTGCATTGTTGTTGTTTTCAGCATTTTCGTAAGCGGTATAGCTGAAGAAGTTATAATAATAATTGTCGGTATTACCACCAAAAGTGGTGCGTGCAGTGAAGTTTTTCAGGAAATCCACTTCGGCAAAGACGTTTCCGCTGATGTTGTAGCTGTGGCTTTTGTTATTGGCCGTACGAGCCTGGTTGGCATAAGGATTCTGTGCATTTCCCAATCCCTGTGATAATGTACCGGCATAATTGCCCATAATATCAAAAACAGGAATAATCGGGCTTTCACGGTATGCCATTGAAATAGGATTTCCCTCATTCTGATTGTTGAATCCTGGACTCTGTCTGTAATAGATGTAAGCGTTTTCACCGATCCGGATGTGATCACTCACATCAAAGCTCGTGTTGATTCTTGCTGAATAGCGCTTCAGGTAGGTTTCCATTAAAGTACCCTGCTGATCAAAATAATTCAGGCTCACGTAAAAATTAGATTTATCCGCCGCCTTGCTCAGGGAAACGTTGTGACTTTGCATCGGCGCCGCATCGAAAATTTCATCAAACCAGTCAGTACCTTGTTTGTTGGCTCTTGTGATCTGATTCGAATAAAGTGCGTAGGTGGAAGGATCGGTATTCGGATCGCCTTCCATACCGGCGGTTGGCGTAATATAATCAGGAATTACCGGGGCAGAACCGCTTCCGTATTGCTTGGTGTCGAAAGGAACACCGCTGTTGATATAAGACTGATAAATAGCATTAGCGGTTTCAGTTGTGTTTGCAATATTAAAAGGATTTTTACCATTTTTAATAGGGACCTGAACGCCATAATATCCGTCGTAGGCAACTTTCACCTTTCCCGCTTTACCTTTTTTAGTTGTTACAATAACAACACCATTCGAACCCCGAACTCCATAGATCGCAGCAGCGCCGGCATCTTTCAATACCTGGATAGATTCGATGTCATTAATGTTCAGATTGCTCAAACTACCGGGCGTTCCGTCAACGAGAACGAGCGGATCGGAATTTCCAATTGAGGTAATACCCCTGACTGCAACTCTCACGCTGCCTCCCGGTACACCCGAAGAAAGGACTGTAACGCCCGAAGCCTGACCTTGTAACGCCTGTGCAGGAGAACCGGTGGGAATTTGCTGCATATTGGCTACGTCAACCACCGCAACGGAGCCGGTAATGTCTTTCTTTCTTTGTGTGGTATAACCGGTAACTACTATTTCATTCAAATTTGAAACACTCTCATTTAAGGAAATGTTTAAATTATTGCCGGTAATCGGCACTTCCTGATCGGTATATCCCACCGAGGTGATGACCAAAGTATTACTTCCCGATGGAACATTGATCGTAAAACGTCCGTCAGCGTCAGAGTTGGTTGCAACATTGGTTCCTTTTACGGTAACCGTTGCAAAACTCACCGGGCTATTGTCTTTAGCCGAGGTGATGGTGCCACTGACACTTGTTTGTGCAAAAAGAGCAGTGCAGAGAAAAAAACCAAACAGTAACGCAGTCAGCTTTACTGAGATAATTCTAAATTTTTGTCTCATAAACGAAACTTATTGTGGTTTGAAAATATAGGGACATGTTAAAATTAGCCTCTAAGTAAATACATTAACACAACATTTTGAAAAAATCGTAGGAAATTTTTTTAAAAAAACAAAAAATAGGTCGCTTTTTCAATATTACGAACGTTCGTTAGCGAAAATCTTCGATAATCGGCAATGCTCTGTGAAAAAACGCCTTCTTACCTCTTAAATTTTCAAGGGGATATTCTATCTAAAGCAAAATTTTGAGTTGCGGTAGTATGGCTTCCGCCGGGAGCCACTTAATTTCCTTATCCTTTCTAAACCAGGTCAATTGCCGCTTTGCGTACTGCCTGGTATTTGTGGCGATTTTTTCGCCCGCTTCATCGAGGGAAATTTTTTGATCAAAATATTCAAACAGTTCCTTATATCCCACTGTTTGAAGTGCATTCAGGTGACGATATGGTAAGACCGATCGAACTTCTTCCACCAAACCGCTTTCAAACATCCGATGCACTCTCAATCGGATGTTTTCGTGAAGTTTCTCCCCCGGAATATCTATTGCAGTTTTGACGATCCGGAAAGGACGTTGCAGCTTAATCCCCTTTCTAAATTCGAGGATCGACTTTCCGGTTCCTTCAAGCACTTCGAGTGCCCGCAGCAGTCTTTGAGGATTCTGCTGTTCTGCAACTTTCCAAAATTCAGGATCCCTGCTCTTTACCTGATCCTGCAGCCACTTCAATCCGTTTTGATTGTATTGCCAGGAAAGGTTAGCACGCAGAGAATCGTCAACAGCAGGGATCGGATCCAAACCTTCACAGAAAGCTTTGATATAAAGTCCGGTACCGCCCACCATTACCACTACCGGATTGGTCTCGAATAGTTCGTTTACTTTTGTTAGTGCAAAGTTTTCAAAATCGTTTGCAGTCAGTTTTTCCTTTACAGAGTGACTTGCGATAAAGAAATGTTTAACCGCTCTTAATTCTTCTTCGGATGGCCTTGCGACGCCGATATTTAATTCCCGGAAGCATTGCCGCGAATCGGCTGAAATGATTTTCGAATTAAAATGTTTTGCAACTTCAATGGCAGCGGCGGTTTTCCCCGACGCAGTTGGGCCGGATAGGATTATAACGGTATTTTCCATTTTTTTAAAGTTGTGAAGACTCTAAAATTATCAGGATGATTGTTTGCTAATATTCTGCGATAAAAACCTAGTTCGAAACATATTTCGCGATATCTTCTTCCGTGATTGTTTTTCCCGAGAGGATCACCAATCTTTCCACCACGTTTCTCAGCTCACGGATGTTTCCGGTCCAATCATGCTTTTTTAAAGCTTCAATTGCTTTGGGACTGATTTCCTTTTTCGCTTGTCCATAATCTTCGGCTATATCTTCGAGGAATTTATTTACGAGCGAAGGAATATCATCGATCCGTTCATTAAGAGAAGGAACATGAATAATGATCACACTGAGCCGATGATAAAGATCAAGCCTGAAGGTCTTATTCTCCGTTTCAAGCGCAAGGTCTTTGTTGGTAGCAGCAATTACCCGAACGTCAACTGCAATTTCCTTATCGGCCCCAACCCTGGTAATTTTTCCTTCCTGTAAGGCACGCAACACCTTTGCCTGCGCATTAAGGCTCATGTCGCCAATCTCATCGAGAAAAAGGGTACCGCCGCTTGCCTGTTCAAATTTTCCGATCCTTTGTTTAATAGCCGAAGTAAATGATCCTTTTTCGTGCCCGAACAATTCACTTTCAATTAATTCTCCGGGAATTGCGGCGCAGTTTACTTCTACCAGCGGGCCCTCGGCGCGGTTACTTTTCTCGTGAATCCATTTTGCAACAAGCTCTTTACCAACGCCATTGTCACCGGTAATCAATATCCTCGCTTCTGTTGGAGCCACTTTATCAATCGTTTCTTTTATCTGAAGAATGGCTTCACTTTCGCCAATCATTTCCTGAACCCTGTTGACCCTTCGTTTTAAAGTTTTTGCTTCCTTACTCAGGTTGTTTTTATCGAGAGCATTACGAATGGTAATCAGCAAGCGGTTCAGATCCGGAGGTTTTGAAACATAATCAAAAGCACCTTTTTTTACCGCATCCACCGCTGTTTCAATGGTGCCGTGGCCGCTGATCATAATGACAGGAACATCGGGATTTTTTTCGGTCACCTTCGTCAGAAAGTCCATCCCATCCAGCTTTGGCATTTTAATATCACACAACACAACATCAAAATTCTTGTCGCAAAACAGCTTCCACCCTTCTTCACCATCAGCGGCTTCTTCCACTTTAAAACCTTCGTAGGTTAATATTTCCGATAAGGTTTTTCTGATAGCCCGTTCATCATCGATTATTAAGATCTTCGACATTCATCAATAATTTTGTTGCTAAGATATGTTTTATTGCTATCGTAATATCTTTTCAAAAATCAAAAATTTCAATGCTTACCTTTAGTTGAAAAAGAAAAGATCTATGCATTCCAAACGGCTCGTTTATGATAAATTCAAAAGAGAAGATTTCGACCACTACTATGCGCTCGTGGGCAATGTGGAGGTAATGCGCTGGATCACCGGACATGCAAGATCACTGGAAGAATCAAAACGGATTTTTGAATACGTGCTACAAACAAACCGCGAGTCGGTAGAAACAGGTTATTTCGCCATCTCCCAATCCCAGGACAACCGGTTTATTGGCCTTGGAAAAATCATTATGCAGAACCAAAAAAAGGCCGAGATCGGATATGCTTTACTTCCCGCATTCTGGGGAAAAGGTTATGGGAGTGAAATATCGCAAACACTGGTTGAATATGCATCGGCGATTTCCTACATCAAGGAAATTGTTGCCATTATTGATCCGGAAAACCGGGCATCCAAAAAGATTTTACTGAAATGCGGCCTTGAGTTGGAGGAAACTTGTACCATCGACAACCTTCCCGCCGAAGTGTACAAACTCAAAAAAACCTTTTCGATCAACAGTTAAAGATTACCAATTCAAATTTACACCTGCATAAAAATTTACCGGAGGAGCAGGGTTGAAATAGCGGTTTCCGGCCGCATTGATATCATTTCCCCGGCTATACTTTTGGTTTAATAAATTGTCACCTCCAATATAGACCGTCCAGCTGATATAAGATCGCTGAAACCTTTTGCCCACCTTCATTTGCAATAACTGATACGGTTTAGCAAATACGGTATTCGCA
>JAFAEW010000025.1 GCA_023423835.1 Bacteroidota bacterium
CGATAAGATTACGGTTTTTCTGCAGATTCCTTTTTGGATACGGTCATTCAGAAAGGTGAAGCATGTTGATTTTGTCTATCAGCGATTTCCAAATAATTTAAATATACCCGGATTCTTTTATTTCAAACGCAAGTCGCTGAAACGCTTTGCCACCTATACCGGAACCTGGAGAAATTATGCGGATGAACCGGCGACCTATCGTTTCCAAAAGTGGCTTTTGAAACTTCGTTTCAACGGGCCCGTTTTCATATACGGAGAGGACGTCCGGTACCCGAATGTATTTTCAACTTTCAGTCCTTCCTATAGCAGAAAAGTTTGGCTGGAACAGGAGCCAAGTATGGCCGAAAAGTTAACAAAGCAGTCCGTTATACAGCATCCTGTCTTTGTTACGGTAGGTTCATTTGTAAGCTACAAAAATCAGCAACATATTCTCGACACGTTTAAAATCCTTCGTCAAAAGAATTATCCTTTCACTTTATACCTGGTGGGAGATGGTCCGCTTGCAAATGCCTACCGGCGATTCATCAATGCAAATGAGCTTGCGGATTGCATCTTTATGACGGGAACTAAAAGCAGCGGGCAATTACAGCAGATTTATAAGCAGGCCGACTTCGTTGTTCAGGCTTCGCTGGTGGAAGGATTTGGAAAAGTTCCGGTGGAAGGATATTTTTTCGGAGCAATCCCCATCCTCCACAACACGGGGATGGCCGGAGTTATTACCGGATTCGGACAAAGGGGATTTCTCTTTGAGGCAACCAAAAAAAATGATCTCCTGAATCTTCTTGAAGCCTTGTATACCAAGCATTACAACTTTCCTGCAATGATTGCTGAAGGAAGAGAATTTGTGGAAAAGCTGACGCTCGAAAACTGGTCAGCACAGATGATTTCGGAAGTTGAAAAATTCTACTATGCCTAAAGGGGGTTCCTCCGTTAATACCCTTCAATCTTATCTGATTGCTTTATTCATCGGATTGCTGGTGGGCAACCGCGATATTCCAGGTCTGGTGGGCATTTTCTATGCGACTTTGGCATTGGTCATTCTTTACAACGCTCTCGAAAATAAGGCAGAAAGAGTTTTAACACTGCTTCCGTTTCTGATCTATTCTGAAATGTTTATGCGCTCATACGTTCCCTGGATCCCGTATTTGTTCATGCCATATTTTTATTTACTTGTTTTCAGTATTTTGATTGCCAATCAAGGTAGTTCACTTAAGGTGCACAGCCGTTATTTTGTTTTAATATTCATCTTTCTGCTCATTGAACTGATCAACAGCTTTAGGACATCAGATTCCGATAATGCAAGATCGCTGCTTATCAATTCTTCTGTACTTGTCCTGATCGCTTTCTGGAGTTCGGCCAATGTATTATCGCCCGTTTTGGCAAACAGGATTTTAAACAGTTTTAAACTCGCTGGCTTTTATCTCTGCGGGATTATTTTAATGCGGTATTTAAAAGGCAGCATTGAATTTCAAAGTCATTCCGGGTCGGAGGGAACAAATGGGCTTGCTCCGGTGCAAACGAGCGGATATCTCGGGTTTGCAGCAAGTCTGTTCTTTTTTTCAATCATGAATGGGGCTGAAGAGCGAAAAAATCTTTTCATCAACATTTTTGCGCTTGCACTTTCGAGTGTTTTTATGCTGCTTTCTTTTTCAAGAGGAGGAGTTTATTTTCTTATAATCATGATTGTTTTGTACGTGATCTTCAATTACAATAATCTGAAAAAATACGTCTTTCTGGTCATGTTGTTGCCATTGGCTTTGATCGTATATGATTTCGTATCGGCAAAGACAAATGGATTGATTGAAGCGCGATATGAGCAGGAGGGAACTTCAGGAAGAGAGGATCTTCTCATGGCTGCCTATAATCTGTTTAAGGAGAAACCGCTGACGGGCGTAGGCGTCGGAAATTTCAATGAGGAAATTATAACGAACAAATTGTATGGCGAGGAATCAGGTGTGCACAATGAGTTTGCAAGGGTACCTGCGGAGGACGGTATTTTAGGACTTATTTTCTACTGGGGATTTTTTGCCTCTATGCTGATAAACATTGTTGGACGGAAAAAAATCCAACGGGAGTATGCAATTTACTTCTTTGTCTTTTTTGGCTTAATAATTGTTCATAACGGATTAAAAATCTCTCTACAACCTTACCTGTTGCTTCTTGTAATTGCCACGCCTTCCTTCAATAAAATTAAAGTACATGGAATCACGGATAGAATTCAGCAGTCCTGAAGACCTTGATGAAATCCTGGGAATTCATTGCCGCTGTTTCCCCGAATCCTTCGGAGTAAGGATGGGGAAAAAGTTTGCCCGAAAGACGCTCGAATGGTTCTTGTCAGGGGAAAATAAAATGATGATCCATGTTCGGCATCAAAACCGCATTACTGCTTACGTTGGCTGCCTGATTCCTCAGCGTACAGGAGAAGGATCGACAAGCGGAATTATAAGTTTTGCATTGCGAACTTCCGCTGCTTGTTTTATAAAAAAACCCAATCTTCTGTTTCATAAAAGCCTTCGTCCTATTTATCGGCTCATTTTGAAGAATGCCTTTAGGAAAATTGTGAAAAGAAAATCGTTGCCATCAATTGCAAAGGACGATATTCCCTTACACAAACGAAGATTGAAAGTCGTTGCCATTGGAATTGATCCCGCATTCAGGGGAAAGGGCGTTGTTGATTCGATATTTTGCTTTCTCGAAAATCTTGCCGCAGAAAAAGGATATGAAGCGGTCAGTCTCTCCGTGAAGAAGGAAAATCAGCGGGCCATAAAAGCATATCGAAGGAACGGTCTCCTGGTGGAGAAGGAAGGGATCGAACATTTGGAAATGAAAAAAAATATTCATGGCGTTGAAGCAAAACAGGTTGCTTTTTCTGGCAGTTTTTGTGAACGATAAACGACCGGGAATCAATATCCGTACGTCTACTGACAGGATCGCCGGAGCACTGATGTCACAAGGGTTCCGGGTAATCTGTTCATCCTCCCAAAGTAACCGTTGGATTCGCCTCGTTGTACAACTTTGGACCATCATTGGTTCCCGGAAAAATTATGATGTTGCTATTCTTCCGTTATTTGGAACCAAGGGAAGTATCTGGTGGCATCGTATTCTTTCGGCCGGCTTAAGGCTTATGAAAAAGCGATTGGTGATTACCGTAGATGGCGGATCAATCCCGGCACAGATTGAAAATGGGGATAAACGATTTTTTAAGATTCTATCAAAAGCAGAATCGGTGATTTGTCCATCCTCCTACATGTTTGAAGCAGTGAAAAAATATCCGCTCAAACGGATTGTGCAGATAGAAAACGTTGTTGATCTGAAGCAATATCCCTTTCAAATCAAAAAATCTTTCCAACCGGTTCTTCTCTGGATGCGTGGCTTTGAGCGTTTCTATAATCCGGAAATGGCGATCAGAGTAACGGTTTTATTGAAAAAGAAATATCCGGATTTTAGGTTGATAATGGCAGGAAAAAACGGCCCCTTGCTAGACGTTGTAAAACAAATGGTAAAGGAATCTGACCTCGGAAATAACGTTTCTTTTCCCGGCTATCTGTTGCAACACGAGAAGATTTCTTACGCCAGGGAGGCTTCAATTTTCATCTGCACCAATTCGGTTGACAATGCTCCGGTTTCACTGATAGAGTTTATGGCCCTGGGAACCGTAATTGTTTCGACCGATGTGGGTGGGATAGCTGAAATCATTGATAGTGGAACCACGGGTTATCTCGTTGAAAGGGATGACGATGCCGCGATGTTTGAAAGGGTAAAATTTTTGCTCGAAAATCCTGATCACCTTATCCAAATGGCAAATGCTGCCCGGCGAAAAGCCTTGCAATACGATATTGAGCCGATCGTTGAAAAATGGCTGCCACTGCTTTAAAAATTCTACGACTAAAACGAATTTTAGATAACCAAAACTATCCCTATGTCTATTTCATTTTCACCCCCGTACATGGACGATTCCATTTTGAATGAGGTGGTTGACACGCTCAAAAGTGGATGGATTACCACCGGTCCGAAAACCAGAGTTCTGGAGCAGGAGGTGGCTGCTTTTTGCGGCATTGGTAATGTTCTGGCGGTAAACTCGGCTACATCCGCCATGATGCTGGTACTGAACTGGTTTGGCGTCGGGCAAGGTGATGAAGTTATTATCCCTGCCTATACGTATTGCGCCACCGCATTGGCGGTAATGCATCTCGGGGCAAAACCCGTTATGGTAGATGTGGGAGAAGATTTTAACATCGATCCTGACAAGATCGGACCGGCAATTACAGAAAAAACAAAAGCGGTTATCGCTGTTGATTTTGCAGGATGGCCGTGTAAATACAGTGAGATTTATGCAACGATTGCTGCGCAGGAATCGCGGTCAAAATTCAAACCCTCAGCTCCGGCTCAAAACGCGTTAGGCCGGATATTATTGCTTGCAGACTCGGCACACGGTTTAGGTGGCAGTTATAAAAGCCGGCCATTGGGCGGCATCGCGGATTTTACAGTATTTTCATTACATGCGGTAAAAAATGTGACGGCGGCGGAAGGAGGATTGATCTGTTTCAACCTGCCGGAACCCTTTGACAACAAGGTGATTTATGATGTCCTTAAACTTTGGAGTTTGAACGGGCAGTCAAAAGATGCCTATACAAAATCGCTGGCGGGAAATTGGAAATACGATATTCTCGTTCCGGGATATAAAATGAGTCTTCCGGATGTACTCGCAGCCATAGCATTGGCTCAACTCAGAAAGTATAAGCAAAGTTTGTGGAATGAAAGGAAGCGGATATTTGATTTTTATGACAATCACCTGAGCCGGTTTTCCTGGGCAATCTGTCCGCCCTTTCACGCGCCAACCGAATCGAGTTCTTACCATCTTTATCCCCTGAGAATAAAAGATATTACGGAAGCGGAACGGGATAAGATAATTGCAGTTTTATCGTCTCTCGAAATCAGTGTGAACGTGCATTTTACACCGCTGCCAATGCTTTCCTTATTCCGGAATATGGGGTTCGAAATTGCCGATTATCCTAATTCCTATGCGCAATATGCAAACGAAATTTCACTGCCGATTTATCCGCAACTCGAAGAGCATAGTTGCGCCAAAATTGTAGAGGCGATTGCGTCAGCGGTTGCATCCGTTATCGGGCAGAAAGAGCCCACGGTTGTTTCATCTTTTACACTTACAAACTGTATATAAGATGAATGCAACGAAGTCAAATTTTGAACCCGGTTGCGCGGCAAATAATTACAAAACGAAATTTTGCATCCGGTTTTTCGATCTGATTTTCTCTGCCGTAGGATTGCTGTTTTTTCTCCCGCTCATCGTTCTGATTGCGATTCAGATTAAATCGTCTTCAAAAGGCCCGGTCTTTTTTCTTCAAAGACGGATTGGCAGATTTGGTAAAGCTTTCACCTTGGTGAAATTCCGAACGATGGCGGTGAGGTCTGAAACCTCCGGTTTTCTCACCATTGGAGGCGACGATCCGCGAATTACGAAAGCAGGACGATGGCTAAGAAAGCACAAACTCGATGAACTGCCGCAACTGTGGAATATTTTAGCCGGTGAAATGAGCTTCGTCGGTCCGCGACCAGAGGTTGGAAAATTTGTAGATATATACACACACGATCAGCGAGGTGTTTTAAATGTTAAGCCGGGATTGACCGATTATGCCTCACTGGAGTTTTACGATGAGTCGGATTTGCTGAAGGAAATTGAAAAAACAGGCGATCCTGAATCCTATTATATCAACAATATTATCCCTAGAAAAATCCGTTTGAATAAATATTTCATCGACAACTATTCTCTGTCGGAGTATTTTAAGATCATTTTTCTCACCCAGGTATCAATTTCAAATTTCCGGTCTTTTCTCATCAGAAACAAATTGAATCCGAAATGGGGAATATTCATCATTGACCTCGCAATTACACTTGTTTCTATGGCTTTTGCCTATTATCTCACCTCTCCTCTGATGGAAGTGCATTTGTTCACCGATTTGATGGAATATACATTTTTCGCTGCCATCATTTCATTGTTGATTTTTAAACCGCACAATGGTATTATAGTTTTTTCCTGGATGCACGAAACATTGAAGATCTTTTCCACGGTGGCGCTTGTGGCAGCAATAATGATTTTTGTTTTCGTATTTCCCGATTTGAAAATATTCTCCGACCGGTTTAGTCCCTCAACCTTTGTCGTCTTCTTTTTTGTGAGCGTAGTGATGTTATCAAAATACCGGCAGCTTATTAAATTCCTGTTTGGATTAAGTGTTCAGGAAAAAGCGTTTTCACATGCGGTCATCTGCGGCGCGGGAATGAACTCCTATCTTTTTATTGGGTTGATTGAAAATGTTGTGAACAAAGGATTTAAAGTAGTAGCCATCATTGATCCGGAAAAAAAACTGGTGGGAAAAAGAATCAATGACCTTAAAATTTACCATCCCGATGATCTTGATAAGCTGATCATTCAACAGAAAGTTGAAAAGGTTTTTTTCGCCTCGGAAAGTGACGATGATAGTCTGGCTGCTCTTAAGGAGAAATGTTCCTTCCGGAATATTGCAGTCTCTTTCATAAATGCCTCTTCCTTCACGTTGAGTGCCACTTCTGCCAATTAAGAACAAACTGATATCCCGATAACGGATGGAAGACGATTTAACTTCTCAGTTTCCCTGTTTTTGTATTTTTGAACATGTTTTCATTTTTCAAACGGAAAAACACGATTACGCCGGATCTGTCTTTCATTGGAGCGGATATGCATTCGCATCTGTTGCCTGAATTGGATGACGGTGTAAAAACTCTCGAAGAGTCGATTGAATACATCAGGGAACTTTCGGATCTCGGTTACAAAAAGCTGATCTGCACACCACACATTATTGCAGATATGTATCCTAACAATGTGGAAACGATTCTGCCGCAGCTTGCAATTGTTCAAAAGGCGGTTTTTGATGCCAAAATTCCGGTGACTATTGAAGCCGCCGCCGAATACATGGTGGGTCTGGAAATGGAACAGGATTTAAAAGACGGCAAGCAACTGTTAAGTTTTGGCGATCGCCATATTTTAATTGAGATGTCCTATATAGCGCCTTCGCCAAATATTGAACAGGTTATTTTTCAACTTTGTTTAAAAGGTTATAAGCCTATTTTGGCCCATCCCGAAAGGTATAATTATTACCAGGGTAACCTGGAAAATTATCAGCGATTTATCGACCTTGGCTGTTTGCTGCAAATTAATTTGCTTTCACTTACCGGCTATTACGGAAAATTGTCAAAGCATGTGGCAGAAAAGCTTTTGAAAGAAAATATGGTTTCGCTTGTTGGAACCGATATGCATCATGCAACGCATTTACGTGCACTGAAAGACCTCGCCTCGCAAAAGGAGCTTTATGAGAAATTGCAGGCAGCCGGCATCCGGAACAAAGAATTATTTTTGGATCAGTGAACGAAACTTTATAAAAATCCCGTGATTTCTATAAAGGTGAAGATTCATTCTATACATTAAACCTGAAATGCATAATGTCTCCGTCTTCCACTACATAATCCTTTCCCTGAACCGCAAGCTTTCCCGCTTCGCGGCAAGCCGCCTCTGATCCTAATGAAACGAAGTCCTTGTATTTGATGACCTCCGCTCTGATGAAGCCTTTTTCAAAGTCAGAATGAATTACACCTGCTGCTTCGGGAGCCAGCATTCCTTTTGTGATTGTCCATGCTCTCACTTCCTGTACGCCTGCGGTGAAATACGTTGCAAGATTCAGGGTTGCATAGGTACTCTTGATCAATCTTGCGGCGCCGCTTTCATGTAATCCGAGGTCTTCGAGAAATAGTTGGCGGTCTTCAAAATTTTCCATTACGGCGATCTCACTTTCAATTGCGGCACTAACCAGGATGATTTCGGCATTTTCAGCCTTCGTGGCATCGGCCACCGCCTGTGTATATTTGTTGCCTTTTACTACCGAAGCTTCATCAACATTACAAACATAAATCACCGGTTTGATGGTTAAAAGCCACATATCATTCAGGTGTTTCTCTTTTTCCTCAGGAGAAACTTCAAATGAGCGTGCATTTTTACCCTGTTCGAGGTGCGATTTCAACTGCTGTAAAATTTCCACTCCTCTCATCGCCTCTTTATCACCGCCTGTTCTTGCCTGTTTTTCGATTTTACTGATCTTTTTTTCAACGGTCTCAAGATCCTTCAACTGCAATTCGGTGTCGATAATTTCTTTATCGCTTACAGGATTTATCCGGCCATCCACGTGAATGACGTTATCATCATCAAAACATCTCAGCACGTGAATGATGGCATCGGTGCTTCTGATGTTTCCTAAAAACTGGTTTCCCAATCCTTCGCCCTTACTCGCGCCTTTTACCAGGCCTGCGATATCTACAATTTCAACAGTTGTTGGAACTACCTTATTGGGCTTGACGAGCTTCTCCAATTCGATCAACCTTTCATCGGGAACGGTTATTACGCCTACATTGGGTTCGATCGTACAAAATGGAAAATTTGCTGCCTGTGCTTTTGCATTGCTCAATGCATTGAAAAGCGTAGATTTTCCCACGTTTGGTAATCCAACAATTCCTGCCTGTAATGCCATGATTAATTTCTGATTTTTCTTGAATAAAAAGATCCGCTTTCTTTCGGTCCGCAAAAGTAGTATTCCTGATAAAATTCAAAACTTTAATTTACTTTGGCAATTCAATTGTCTAAAACTTTAGCATGGCATTAAGTCGTATCTGGTCAGCATTTATCATCATTGCAGTTTTAGTAGCTTCTTATCAGTGGATATTTAACAACGATTCTACCATATTTACAAGGATGGTTACCGGAAAATCGGGCGACATCTACGATACAGTTTATTATTCCACCACTGGTGCTCCCGAAAAAAGCGGGTTTATTTCAAAACCGGCCTATATTAAAATGCTCGAAAGATATGGCTATGTTGAACAGCCATTCTCTCCGGATACCAGAATTTTATTGACAAACGACCTGCAGTCAGATTCGGTTAGGCTGTTGAAAGCTGAAAATCCTTCCCTCAGGACATTTACTTATGCCTCCTTTCCCAATCAGATAAAAAAAAGTGCCGATGGAATTATTGAAACCTGTAAGGTGGCTGTAAATATCAGTATTGGCTTAATCGGTATCATGGCGCTTTTTATGGGATTTATGAGCATTGCTGAAAGGGCAGGAGGAGTGCGATTATTGTCGCGGATCATCGGTCCTTTCTTCTCAAAGCTGTTTCCCGACGTTCCAAAGGGACACCCGGCTTTAGGACACATGATGATGAATTTCGGCGCTAATTTTTTAGGACTTGATAATGCGGCCACTCCATTCGGATTAAAGGCAATGGAGAGTCTGCAGGAGCTTAACCCAACGAAAGACACGGCCTCGAATGCACAGGTCATGTTTCTTTGTTTACATGCAGCGGGATTAACGCTGATACCGGTAAGTATAATCGCAATCAGGGCTTCTCTCGGCGCGCATAATCCTACCGACATTTTTCTTCCGTGTATGATAGCCACTTTTGTATCAACGATGGCGGCGATGTTTATTGTTTCGATCCGCCAAAAGATCAATTTGCTTCAGCCGGTAATCTTTTTGTGGGTGGGTGGAATTTCCGCAATTATTGCCGGTCTTGTCTTTTTCCTGATTTCAAAAAGCAGTGCTTTTGTTGAACATTTTTCGGGTATTCTTGGAAACGGCATTTTGTTGTTGGTTTTGTTTCTAATCATTTTGGGAGGATTGTATAAAAAGATTGATCTGTTCGATGCGTTCATTGAGGGTGCAAAAGAAGGATTTACAACGGCGGTGAGAATAATACCGTACCTCGTGGGCATGCTGGTGGCCATAAGTTTATTGCGTACAAGCGGAACTTTTGATGCCGTTATCCATTGGGTAAAAACGGCTTTCCTTTATTTGGGAACCGATACCCGTTTTGTGGATGGCCTGCCCACTGCCCTCATCAGGCCATTGAGTGGAAGTGCTGCAAGAGGAATGATGGTTGATGCCATGCAAACTTTTGGTCCCGACAGTTTTGCCGGCAGGCTTTCGGGAATCTTGCAGGGATCGTCGGATACTACATTCTACGTGGTGGCTGTGTATTTTGGCGCCGTAAACATCAGGAATACGCGATACTCAATTTCGGCGATGTTGCTGGCAGACGTTGTAGGAATCAGTACCGCGATAGGCCTTGCCTACCTGTTTTTTGGATGAGATTACTCCTTAATATAAAAATATAATTGAAAGAAACAAGTATAATCTTTGAATTTCAAAAATTATTTTTAAGGATTATTTAATCTTTAATTCTTTTTTATGAAATTCAAAATTTTACTCGCCCTCTTATTCATGAGCTTTGCCGGCTTTGCCACCGCTCAGGGCATGAAAACACAAAGAATCTGCTTCACCGATGACGCCGGTTATGTATGGAAATTCGACAACATTACCGACAATGGTAACTGGACGTATTATGCAACCGGAATGGTTGAAAATGCTTACGCATCAACCAGTGCCTATATGATGCTGGATTTCAGAGCCGGAATGATGAATGGTCTTGTTACGGCAACCGCTGTAAATAATAATCCCGATGGTTGCAACTTCTATTCCGATTCATTTGTTTACAGAGGTTCTGCACAACTGGTTCGAACAATGGAAGGAGATCAGGTAAAAGCAAGTTACA
>JAFAEW010000084.1 GCA_023423835.1 Bacteroidota bacterium
GGATGTGGGCTGGGGCGGTATTTTGGCAGACGATATGGGCTTGGGAAAAACGTTGCAGGCACTGTCGTTCCTTTATTCTCTCAAAGAAAAGCAGGGGTCGCTTAAAGCGCTCGTGGTTTGTCCCACTACCTTGCTGTTCAACTGGGAAAACGAGATCAGGAAATTTACTCCATCGCTCAGCCACGCAATTCATCACGGTCCGGCCAGGTCAAAGATGATGATCAAAGACGCGGGTTTTGAGATCATTATAACCACTTATGGAACTTTAAGGAGCGACATAAAGGAATTTGTTGAAGTGGGATTTGATTATGTGATTCTCGATGAAAGCCAGGCTATAAAAAATCCTTCCAGTAAGGTGGCAAAAGCGGCAACGCTGTTAAAGGCAAAGAACAAACTTTGTTTGAGTGGTACGCCCTTGCAAAACAATACCTTCGATATCTATTCACAGATGAATTTCTTAAATCCGGGGATGCTCGGAAGTATGGAATTTTTTAAGCAGGAATTTGCCATCCCAATTGACAAACTCGGAGAAAAGGAACAGCGGGAGCATCTGCGGAAAATTCTATATCCGTTTATTTTGAGGCGAACAAAAGAACAGGTTGCAAAGGATCTGCCCGAAAAACAGGAGATGATTCTCTATTGCGAAATGGAAAAAGAACAGCGCACAATTTATGATGCCTACCGCCTCGATTACCGCGAAAAAATATTGGGAACGGTGGAAAGCCAGGGGATTCAAAAATCACAGTTTACGATTTTGCAGGGTTTAATGAAATTGCGGCAAATTTGCGATAGCCCTTCCATTTTGAAAGACGAAGATTATCCCAAAGTTTCTGTAAAACTGGAGGAAATTGCAAGGGAAATCGATGAAAACATCAGCGATCATAAGGCCTTGATCTTTTCGCAGTTTCTGGGAATGCTGGCGCTGATAAAAGAAAGGCTGGAAGAACTGGGAATCGACTATGAATATTTCGATGGCAGCACTTCAATCCATGAACGCGAACGGGCCATTATGCGCTTTCAGTCAGATGAAAATTGCCGGGTTTTTCTCATCTCTTTAAAAGCAGGGGGTGTAGGTTTAAATCTCACTGCAGCCGATTATGTGTATATCATGGATCCGTGGTGGAACCCGGCGGTTGAACAACAGGCGATCGACCGGACGCATCGTATTGGTCAGGATAAAAATATTTTTGCCTACCGCATGATCTGCCGCGATACGGTTGAAGATAAAATTGTTGCTTTGCAGGAAAAGAAGAAATTACTGGCTGCAGATCTTATCACCGATGAGAGCGGCTTTGTAAAATCACTCACCCGGGAAGATATCGAATATCTTTTCAGCTAAATCAATTTGCCGATGGTCACCTTCAATTCCAGATCTGTACAGAGGCCCAAACAAGGCATAGGCAAAATTGATGTGGCTGTCAATGATTACGGCTCGGCCAGGGACCTGATATCCATCTTGTCTGTACATCCGCATGTCGATCATATTTATTTTCCGGATGATTCACTTACTACAGATGATTATACCACCCTCACCGGAAAATGTTTCCCTCTTGAACGGACACAGTTTTTGTCAGATCTGAATGATGGAAAAGCATGGCTGTTGTTTCTATCCAAAAAGGATGAACAACTACAGTTCAAATTAAATAAAAACGTTTCCTGTATTGATCTTTCGGCTTCGCTTTCAGAAAATGAAATGATCATTCCTGAAGGAAATCTGAAAAATGTTGACCGCTTCACGCAATTTACGCTTCCGGGACCTGTAGCTACCGCCATTGTTTTGGCGCTGCTGCCATTTACAAGGCATTCGGCATTCTATCCTGTTTCTGTTACTGCCATCACGCCTTCCGGGATGGGTTCAAACGTAGGTGGGCAATCAGACGAGGAAATTATGGAGGAAGTGCGGCGATATTTCAAAGAACATTATTCTATTTCCATACAATTGGATTTCGACCGCTGGTCATCGAAAATTGAAAGAGGCATTTTTATCAGCAGCTCATTTTACTGTCCGCTCGCTATGGAAGAACTCAAAACGCTGTATAACGATTATTTCAACTTACATCCGTTTGTTCAAATCAGTGAAGATCCTATCTTCTTGCAGCAGGTGGCCGGAACGAACCAATGTCTTATCCATTTTGAAAAGGCCGGCGTAAAACTGATTGTTCATTCAGCAATAGACGAGCAACTCAAAGGATCGGCCGGGCTTGCGGTTCAGCTGATGAACGTTCTGTTTGAGTGGGATGAAACGGCCGGACTCGAATCATTTTCACCATTCATTTTGAACAAAAAGATCTAATTAGAACTAATTTTGCCCGATGCAATTACCTTCTTCCTTACTTGAAAATGCCGTAAACGCTTTTGCGAAGCTTCCGGGAATCGGTAAAAAAACCGCCCTGCGGCTGGTGCTGCATTTGCTTAGGGAAGATCCGGAGCAGGTAGAACAATTCAGTGAAACGATTTCGAGGTTGAGGAAGGAAACGCGGTTTTGTCAACGTTGTTTCAACCTTAGTGATGGCAATATCTGTTCGGTTTGTTCAAATTCAATGCGCAATCAAAGAATGATCTGCGTGGTTGAAAACATCCGTGATCTTATTGCCATTGAAAGTACGCAGCAGTTTAATGGCACTTATCACGTGTTGGGAGGAATTATTTCTCCGCTTGATGGGGTAGGTCCTGATAATCTCCATATTGAGCCGTTGATCAAACGCATTCTGAAAGAAGAAACCGAAGAAATTATTTTTGCCATCAGTCCGAATATTCAGGGTGATACAACCATCTACTATATTCAAAAAAAGCTGGAAGGCATTCAGTGTAAGGTTACCACCATTGCAAGAGGCATTTCCTTCGGTGGTGATCTGGAGTATGCCGATGAAATGACACTGGCAAGAAGCATGGCAAACCGCCTTCCGGTTCAGCAATACATCAAATAGCTGAGTAACAACTTCTCCTTCTAAAGTTTACAGATCCTTTTTGTTCAAAACCAAATTCTGAATTAACTTCGCGGCTCTATCAGGCAGATTTGTTTATTGTTCGGCCTGTATAACTGAACTAATAAACGTCCTGAAACTTCAATTTGTTTCCCGCGTTTATGGTTCATCAACCAGGGAAATATGTTACCAACTACATCTTCAAACCAGGCTATTACATCAGCGCTCGAAAATCGCATTCTCATTATTGATGGTGCAATGGGCACGATGATTCAACGACAGAAACTGCAGGAGGCAGATTACCGTGGAGAAAGGTTTAAAGACTGGCCGCAGGATGTGAAGGGCAATAATGATCTTCTTTGTCTCACCAATCCTGCCATCATAAAAAACATCCACAAGGAATATTTAGATGCCGGCGCCGACATTCTCGAAACAAACACGTTTAACTCACAAAAAGTGTCATTGGCTGATTACGGAATGCAGGACCTTGCCTATGAAATAAACATTGCCGCTGCGCAGATTGCGAGACAGGCGATCGAAGAATGGAAGCAGGAAAACCCGGGTCGCTCATCAGAGCCGAAGTGGGTAGCCGGGGCCATCGGTCCGATGAATAAAACCTTATCGCTTTCTCCCGACGTGAATAATCCCGGTTTCAGATCTGTGACTTTCGATGAAGTGGCTGACGCCTATTACGAACAAATCAGCGGGTTGTGGAAAGGAGGCGTTGATCTGTTTCTGATTGAAACCATTTTCGACACCCTCAATGCGAAGGCAGCGATATTTGCCATCCGGAAAATACAGAGAGAACAGCCGGAAACAAAGAAGATTCCTGTTATGATCAGCGGCACCATCACCGATGCAAGCGGTCGTACTTTAAGCGGTCAAACCCTTGAAGCGTTTTGCATTTCCGTTTCACATGCAAGGCCGTTGAGTATTGGATTAAACTGTGCCCTGGGTGCAGCGGAAATGCGCAGCCATATTGAAGAACTGAGCGCTATTGCGGGATGTTTTGTTTCTGCCTATCCCAATGCAGGATTGCCAAATGCAATGGGTGAATATGACGAACAGCCGGAGGAAACCTCTGACTTTATTGCCGACTGGGCAAGGTCCGGATTTGTGAATATGGTAGGAGGCTGCTGCGGTACTACGCCGGAGCACATCAGGCTGATAGCCGAAAAAGTGAAACAGTTCCCACCCAGAAAACCGAGGCGGGAAAAGCCGGAAACGGATACCGGTGGATGATTAATAAAAAATATTAGAGAAATGAAGGATATCAGCGTAAAATCTTATTTGAAACTCAGTGGACTCGAACCACTCATCGTGCGGCCGGAATCGAACTTCATCAATGTAGGTGAGAGGACGAATGTGACGGGTTCAAAAAAGTTTGCAAGGCTGATTCGGGAAAATAAATTCGAAGAAGCTGTGAGTGTGGCATTGCAACAGGTTGAAAATGGCGCACAGATTCTCGACGTAAATATGGATGATGCCCTGCTCGACGGAGAAAAAGCAATGACAACCTTTTTATTGTTATTGCAGTCTGATCCGGCAGTTGCAAAGATTCCGGTAATGATCGATTCTTCAAAATTTTCGATCATTGAGGCGGGACTGAAATGTGTTCAGGGAAAATGTATTGTGAACTCAATTTCGCTCAAGGAGGGCGAAGAGAAATTTGTGGAGCAGGCCCTCATTTGTCAGAGCTATGGCGCAGCGGTAGTGGTAATGGCTTTTGATGAAAACGGTCAGGCCGATAACCTTGAGAAAAGGCTTTCAATCTGCGAACGCGCCTACGAAATTCTCACCAGCCGGGTAGGATTTGATCCGCAGGATATCATTTTTGATCCAAATATTTTTGCGATCGCTACGGGAATAGAAGCGCATAATAATTATGCGGTAGAATTCATTGAAGCAACCCGCATTATCAAGCAAAAAATGCCACTTGTAAAAGTGAGCGGCGGTGTGAGTAATGTGTCATTCTCATTTCGGGGCAATGAAACCGTACGCGAAGCAATGCATGCGGTTTTTCTTTACCATGCGATAGCAGCAGGAATGGATATGGGTATCGTCAACGCGGGACAACTCGCCGTTTACAATGAGATTGATCCGGAATTGAAGGAGTTGTGTGAAGATGTTATTCTAAACCGAAACAATACCAACAATGAGGCAACGGAAAGGCTGACCAGCTTTGCCGAAACGATTAAAACAAAAGGAAAGGAAATAAAAAAAGATCTCGCGTGGAGAAACACCGCTGTGGAGGAAAGATTGAAACATGCGCTGGTAAACGGGATCACCGATTTCATCGACCAAGACACCGAAGAGGCGAGGCTGAAGTATGCAAAACCACTGGAAGTGATTGAAGGTCCGTTGATGGATGGAATGAATGTAGTAGGTGATTTGTTTGGATCGGGAAAAATGTTTCTTCCGCAGGTCGTTAAAAGTGCCAGGGTGATGAAAAAATCGGTTGCGATCTTAACCCCTTATATTGAACAGGAAAAGCTTGAAAGAAGGAAAGCAGCTACCACTTCCTCGGTGCAAGATGAGGAGGGTTCTCCGAAAATACTTCTGGCAACCGTGAAGGGCGATGTGCATGACATCGGTAAAAATATAGTAGGAGTGGTATTGGGTTGCAACGGATATGAAGTAATTGATCTTGGTGTAATGGTGCCCGCCGATAAGATTCTCGATACTGCAATCAAAGAGCAGGTGGCTATGATAGGATTAAGCGGTCTTATAACGCCCAGCCTCGATGAAATGGTACATGTGGCCAGGGAAATGAAAAGAAGGCAATTTAAAATGCCGCTTTTAATTGGCGGAGCAACAACTTCAAGAATACATACCGCCGTCCGCATTGCGCCGGAATATGACGAAGGTGTTGTACATGTTTTAGATGCATCGAGAAGCGTTACGGTGGCAGGAACATTATTAAATGATGGTTCCAGACCTGCGTTTCTAAAAGATTTGGAAAAGGAATACGATCAACTGAAGATCGACTTTTCAAAAAAGCAGTCGATCAAAAAATATATTTCTTTCGCCGATGCCCGGAAAAATGCGGTGGATATTGATTGGGAAAATTATACGCCGCCAGTTCCTTCTTTCACAGGAACAAAAGTTTTCAAAAATGTTGACCTTTCCGAAATACGGAAATATATCGATTGGTCGCCTTTTTTCATCGCCTGGGAAATG
Organism: Bacteroidota bacterium; assembly: GCA_023423835.1. GTDB lineage: Bacteria > Bacteroidota > Bacteroidia > Chitinophagales > Chitinophagaceae > JAFAEW01. The sequence continues at coordinate 6,105 of JAFAEW010000084.1, forward strand.
GGAGGAAGGTTTCCGCAATTACTAAATGATGCTGTGATAGGCAAAGAGGCAACAAAACTGTATAACGACGCCAATAAATTACTCGATCAGATTATTGAAGAAAACTGGCTGAGTGCGCATGGCGTTATAGGTTTCTGGAAGGCCGCGAAGACCGGCACAGATTCGATTGATTTAATTTCCGAAGATAAAAACCGGTTGCGGTTGCAATTTTTGCGGCAGCAGATCAAAAAAGCACCCGGACAACCGAACCTCTCCCTTGCTGATTTTGTAAAGCCGGGAAATCCGGAGGACGAACCTGATGATTATGTGGGCGCTTTTGCCGTAACGATTAAAGGTATAGAATCCCACCTCGAAAGATTTTTGAAGGAGAATGACGATTACACTAAAATTATATTACAGGCATTATCTGACCGGCTGGTGGAATCCTTTGCAGAAATGTTGCACGAACAAGTGAGAAAAGATTTTTGGGGATATGCAAAGGACGAACAGTTAAGCCATGAAGATATGATCAAGGAGAAATACCGCGGAATACGACCGGCTCCCGGCTATCCGGCCTGTCCCGATCATACTGAAAAATATAAGCTTTTTGAGTTGCTGGATGTAACCGCAAATACCGGAATCCAGCTTACGGATTCGTTGGCAATGTATCCGGCATCGAGTGTTTGCGGATGGTATTTCAGTCATCCGAAAAGCCAGTATTTCGGAATCGGAAAAATTATGAAAGATCAGCTTGAGGATTATGCCCGGCGTAAAAACTGGTCGATAGAAGAAGCCGAAAAATGGCTTCGTCCCCAATTGCAATAAACCGTTTTTATCCGTGTAAAACCATCAGCGGAACATGGCTGTGAAAAGCAAGTTGCTTCGTATGGTTCTGTTTAAACAATCCTTCAAACCATCCCATTCTTTTAGGAATGGTGATGATAAAATCAACCTTTTTTTCCAGGGCCGTGCGATTAATGGATTCTACAAAATCATTGTCAGAGATCGACACATATTCAGGATTATATTTATCGAAATAGGCGGGCTTTACATAAGCGGATTCCCTTTTTTCAGCTATATCTACCAAAATAAGATGCGCCTGCGTTTCCGCTAAAAAATCATAAATGGTCGATGGAATATTTGATGCTTCAAGCTTGGAAAAATCGCAGGCGAGCATTATCTGGCCAAATCCCGAAAACTCAGCTCCGGGTGGCACGATTATAACGGGAAACGTAGATTCGGCGGCAACATCAACTGCAAAACTTCCAATTAAACTTTCTTCCAGTTTTCCTCCGCCGGTTACGCCCATGACAATCAGATCAACATTTTTTTCTTTGCAAACTTCATTGATATTGGCAGTCAACATTCCAAAATCGCTGATCGTTTCAAATTGCAGATCGGTCTTTGCAAAGGAGATGAGATCGTTTTTAAAGATCTCAAGATTGTATTTGCTGATTTTTTCCAGTTCTTCAACGCTTACAACATCCATCACAACGGTGAGATTGGCGTCACTAACGGGTGGCGGCTGATAAGCATTGTACAATATTATTTTTCTGCAATCCAGTTGAACAGCGAGTTGGATGGCAAACCTTCCTGCATTCTTTGCAGTTTCGGAAAAATCGGTCGGAACGAAAATCGTTTGCATGCGGACTCTTTCTTCAAAAATAAATTTTTGTGTTTGATTTTTTATTGCTCATGCATAAATTAATTATCGTTAATTTTAGAATCCATTTTCACAGATTTAAAAAATAAATATCGTATGACCAACAGGCGCAACTTCATTAAATTGGCTTCTCTGGCCTCAGCAGGATTATTTATAAAAGCGAGCTGCGATCCCTCAACAGCAAAATATATCGGATTGCAACTTTATACCGTAAGGGATGCCATGGCTAAAGATCCGGTGGGAACATTAGAGAAAGTGGCAAAGATCGGATACAATTCGCTTGAAGGCGCTACCTATACCGGCACCCAGCAATTTTATGGCATGAGCGCCACGGAATGGAAAGCAACCCTGAACAGGCTTAATCTAATCATGCCGAGTAACCATTATTTACTGGGACAAGCCGCTATGAACGGTCAAACAATAAAAGGAACGATTAGCCACGAATGGGACAAGGCCGTAGATGATGCTGCGGCAGCGGATATAAAATACATGGTTTGTGCTTTTCTCTTTGAAAGCGAAAGAGGAACAATTAATGATTATAAAAAGTTAGCAGAAACCTTCAATAAAGCGGGAGAAAGGTGTAAGAAGTCGGGCATTCAGTTTTGTTACCACAACCACGATTTTGAATTTCTGCCACAGGACGGAAAGATTCCGTACAATATTCTGCTGAATGAAACCGACAAAGACCTGGTGAAAATGGAACTCGACCTTTACTGGGCAACGCGGGCAAAGCATGATCCGGTAGAATTGTTTAATCAACACCCGGGACGTTTTCCACTCTGGCACGTAAAAGATATGGACAAAACCGAAAAGCAGTTCTTTACTGAGGTAGGTAATGGTACAATCGATTTCAAACGGATATTTAAAGCAGCAAATAAGGCCGGATTAAAATACTTTTTCGTGGAGCAGGATGTTACACCCGGATCACCATTCGACAGTATAGAGCAAAGTTATAATTACATCAAAAAGAATCTCGCCGATATTTTATAGAGCGATAAAAAAAGAGGCTGTATCGAAAGTAATTTTGGTATAGCCTTTTTTGCTTTCGCTCTGAGTAAGATGGAAGTTGCTTTTTAGAAATTTTTTGAGAGGTGATTGGTGTATTTAGGGCTTTTGAATAAAAGG
>JAFAEW010000131.1 GCA_023423835.1 Bacteroidota bacterium
CAATTGAACTTACCAATGAACCTTTTCCCATTTTTGAAAGCTCAATCGCTTCTTCCAATGATTGAAAAGGCATTAATGTGCTTACGGGTCCAAAAGCCTCCACTTCATGCGGTTCTGTGGAATGAAACGGATTTTCATTCAGCAACAGGATCGGGCTGAGAAAGGCGCCTTTTGCATAGTCTGCATCGACCAGTTCCATACTGTCTAATGATCCGTAAATTATTTGTGAACCGGCAAGCAACTTTTGAATTTGCGATTTTACTTCTTCCCGTTGGGTTTGCCCGGCCAACGCGCCCATCCGTACTTTTTCATTTTGAGGATTTCCGATTGCTGTCTGACTGAGCGCTTTGGAAAGTGCTATCTGCACATCTTCGAGCTTGTTTTCGGGTACAAAAATCCTTCTGATAGCCGTACATTTCTGACCTGCCTTGGTTGTCATCTCGCGTTTTACTTCCTTAATAAAGATATCCCATTCCGGCATGTCAGGCGTAACATCATCCGCAAGAATGATACAATTCAAAGAATCGGCTTCGAGGTTAAACGGAACATTTTCCTGCAACACCCGCTTATTGGCTTTCAACATCTGACCGGTAGTTGCCGAGCCGGTAAAGGTGATGACATCCTGAGATTGCACATGATCGAGCATGTCGCCTGCTGATCCGCAAACCAGTTGAAGAGCACCTTCGGGTAGAATTTTTGAAGCTATGATTTCCCGCACCACTGCTTCGGTTAAAAATGAGGTGATCGTAGCAGGTTTCACCACAGCCGGCATCCCTGCCAAAAGGTTTACGGCAATTTTTTCGAGCATTCCCCAAACCGGGAAATTGAAAGCATTAATATGGATGGCAACACCTTGTTTGGGAACCATTATATGCTGGCCGATGAAAGATCCGGACCGGCTTAAATTATGGCTTTCCCCATCGAGGCAAAAAGGCTCATCCGGAAATTTTCTGCGAAGGGAGGCATTGGCAAAGAGATTTCCGATTCCGCCCTCCACATCGATCCAGCTATCTGCTTTCGTAGCTCCGGTCATATAGCTGAGTCGATAAAACTCATCGAGATGTTTCCGTAAATAAAGTGCCAGGCTTTTCAACATCAACCCTCTTTGTTGAAACGTCATTTTTCTGAGTGCGGGAGAGCCAACCCTTCTTCCGTAATCAAGAATTTTATCAAAGTCAATTCCCCTCGTGGTTGCCACAGCAATCTCCTCGCCGTTAACCGCATTGTACAACATCTGCCCGCTACCTTCACCTTCCATCCAGCTTCCTAAAACATAATTCCCCAACTTTCGCATAATTATTACCTTTAAACACAAATTTACGAAATGAAAATTGCGCAATAGTAGTCGTTTATTTGTATTTTAGCAACGATCATCGTACCCAAGTACAATTGATACGAAAAAACGGCAAGATTATTTATTTTAGCCTAGAAAGGAAGCAACGAATATGAAGGAAATCATCAGGCCAAGGGCAGCTATTACCTGTATCGGCGGGTTTGTGCCTGACTACCGCCTCACAAATTCTGAACTGGAACAATTGGTTGATACAACCGATGAATGGATACAAACCCGAACCGGCATCACCGAAAGAAGGATTTTGAAGGGAGAAGATCAGGCTACCAGTGATATGGCCATTGCTGCAATCAATGAAATTATCGCTAAAAAAAATCTTGATCCAAAAGAAATTGACTGCATCATTTGCAGCACAATGACTCCGGACATGCAGTTGACAGTTACGGGCGCTTACATTGCCTGGAAGATCGGGGCCGAAAATGCCTGGGGATACGACTTCACCGCGGCTTGCTGCGGATTTTTATTTGGCCTCACTACAGCAGCCAGCTATATTGAATCCGGACGGTTTAAAAAGATCATTGTCGTGGGCGTAGACAACATGTCTAAGTTTGTCGATTACCAGGATCGCAACACCTGTATCCTTTTCGGAGATGGCGCAGCCGCAGCATTGGTTGAACCGATTGAAGACGACAGTTTGGGAATTTTGAACAGCAGCTTCCATTCCAATGGCGCCGGCCGGGAACTGATGCATATGAAAGCGGGAGGATCATTGAAACCGGCTTCCTATGCCACCATTGATGCACGGGAACACTATGCCTATATGAACGGCAGAGCAGTGTTTAAATACGCAATCAATGGCATGGTTACCTGTAGTCAAAAAGTGATGGAAGATGCCGGACTTACCCCTGGTGAAGTCGATTGGGTGGTTCCACACCAGGCAAATATGAGGATTATTGAAAACGTTGCAGAGTTGCTTGAGGTTCCGCTTGATAAAGTTATGCTCAACATTACCGAGTATGGAAACACCATTGCTGCTACCATCCCTCTTTGTTTATGGCAATGGGAACAAAAACTCAGAAAAGGTGACAACCTGATTCTCGTATCATTTGGCGGCGGATTTACCTGGGGTGCGTCTTACATAAGATGGGCATACGATGGCAATAAGCTGCCGGAGAAGGGAAGTTAGGTATTAACCCAAAAGGCGATGAGCTGACAGATGATGCCCACCATTAAGCCGCTGTAAATTTCAAAGTTGTTGTGGGAGGAAACAATTAACCTCGCTGTTGCCACCAATCCCAAAACCAGCAGTGCCACGGCAATATCCGCTCCAAGGTATTGGTGGTAAAAAAAGCAGGTGAGGATAACAAAAGCTGCCATTCCACCAACTCCCATCGCATGCATACTGATCTTAAAAAAGCTATTCAACACCAATCCGAAGGCAGTGGCAAGGAAAATTCCCAGAAAAAACATTTTTAATACGAATGGCTGATCCGTAAAATTTCTCGATAGATACCACATCCACCAATAAAAAATCATGGTGATGATGTATGGAATAATCCTTTCCTGGCTGGTTCTTAAAAATATGCTGTTGATAAATTTTAGCCGCCAAAGGAGGAAAACCGAAAACGCCGGAAAGAAAGCCGTCATCCAGAACACGGTTATCTTTCTTGCGAAAAGATCGAAAGGCGTAATGTTTGAAAATTCAAATGGGAATCGCACGATCAGCCAAAAGAATACGTAGGTGGGAATAAATAAGGGATGAAAAATATACGATAACAATTTTCCGAAGATCTGTGATCGTCTGGAAGAATAAACGGACTCCTGCCTGATGATTTCCATTAGCTGCTGCTGTCGTTTTATAATTCTTTTCTTAACCTCGCCACCGGTATGTTTAGTTGTTCGCGATATTTCGCAACCGTTCTGCGGGCAATATTGTATCCTTTTTCCTGCAATAATTCGGTCAACCGTTCATCACTCAGTGGCTTCTTCTTGTCTTCACCTTCTATGAGGTCGCTGAGAATCTTTTTCACTTCGCGGGTACTCACTTCTTCTCCGCTATCGGTACTGAGCGATTCACTGAAGAAAAATTTCAGCCGGTAAGTTCCAAATTCTGTTTGCACGAATTTACTGTTTGCCACACGGCTTACGGTGGAAATATCTAAACCGGTTACTTCAGCAATGTCTTTTAAGATCATCGGTTTCAGGTTAGTTTGATCACCGGTAAGGAAGAAATCCTGCTGATAATTCATGATCGCGTTCATGGTGCTGAGCAAGGTATGCTGCCGCTGGCGGATCATGTCGATAAACCATTTCGCAGAATCAATTTTCTGTTTGATGAATAATACCGCTTCCTTCTGCCGCTTGTCTTTTTTTGAACCACGATCATATTCTTTCAGCATATCGCGATAACCCTCACTGATCCGCAAGTCGGGTGCATTTCTCGAGTTTAGGGTAAGCTCGAGTTTTCCCGCATTGTTGATGATATAAAAATCCGGAACGATATAGCTTTCTGCCTTATTGATCTCCCCGATATTGCCACCGGGCTTGGGATTTAACCGGATGATGTCGCTGATGACGTCTTTCAGTTCCTCATCGGTCAGGTTTAATCCGCGTTGAATTTTTTCGTAGTGTTTCTTTGTAAATTCTTCAAAATATTTTTCAATGATCTGAATGGCTAGATCCACATCCTTTCCTTCAAACTTTTGCTTTCTTAGCTGAATGAGCAGACATTCCTGCAAATCTCTTGCGCAAATTCCCGGCGGATCAAATTCCTGAATCTTCTTAATAATTGCCTCCACTTCTTCCTCTGTGGCTTCTATATTCTGCCGAAAAGCAAGATCGTCCACAATCGAAGCCAGCTCGCGTCTCAGATAGCCGTCGTTGTCGAGACTGCCCACAACCTGTTCCGCAATCTTAAATTCTTTTTCTTTCAGTGGAAGCATGCCAAGCTGACTGACTAAAATATCGTGAAAACTCGATTCGACTTTATAGGGGATTGTTTTTTGATCATCGCTTTCGGGATAGTTATCATCCCTCATTTTATAGTCCGCAATTTCATCATCTCCTTCCGACACATACTCGCTGATATCAAAGTTGTCGTAATCATCGTCGGAGCTTTCCTCAAACTCTTCATTGTGATCTTCATAAATATCAACATTTTCCTGCAAATCCAAATCATCAGTTTCCGCAGGCTGTTCCTCCCCTGCCTCCAATGCCGGATTCTCCTCGAGTTCTTCCTTCACCCGCTCCTCGAGATGCGCCGTAGGAATCTGCAACAACTTCATTAACTGAATTTGTTGAGGGGAAAGTTTTTGTAATAACTTTTGCTGCAAAGACTGACTTAATGCCATAGCTTCTAACCCTTATTAAATGTTTTACTTTTTTCCTATCAAAAAATTCATAACACGTTCATGAATCGACTAAGCCAAAAATAATGATTTTAAATTCCGCCCTTTAAGATAAAATTATTTTGGTAAAAATCCCGGTAAATAATAAAGTTTTCTACCGCAATTTCCAATATCTGCCGTGTGATTTTATCCATCAGATCATTTTTACAAAAATGGGAAAATAACTGAATAACTATGATTAGCTTTTGTTAATCCCTTAATTTATGCTTAAGAAGCGTAATGGGCATTGCAGCCAGGCGACAAAAATAATTTTCTGCCGTTTAACTCGCTATTTTTGCGGAAAATAAAGGAAATGAAGCAAACTCCGTTTACTGAAAAACATCTTGCGCTCGGAGCCAAGATGGCTGAATTTGCCGGATATAATATGCCGATAAGTTATACAGGTATCAATGATGAACATGCAGCCGTTAGAAACAATGCCGGCGTATTTGATGTAAGTCATATGGGAGAAGTGATCGTAAAAGGTGAATATGCTTTGTCATTTCTGCAGAAAATCACCTCCAATGATCTTTCAAAGATTTCGGCCGGCAAGGCGCAATATTCCTGTTTTACAAATGAAAACGGAGGCATTATTGATGACGTAATTATCTACTGTCTGAACGACCAGGATACTTACATGATCGTTTTAAATGCATCAAACATCCAAAAGGATCTTGATTGGATGCATGCCCATAATGCTGACAATGCAACAATTACCGATATCAGCGACAAGACCGGACTACTTGCGATTCAGGGGCCGAATGCAACGAAAATATTGCAACCTCTGACAGAACTCGATATCCTGAACCTCAAGTACTACACCTTTGTGAAGGGAAAATTTGCGGGTGTGGATAATGTACTGATCAGCGCAACAGGTTATACGGGATCGGGCGGAGTGGAAATCTATTTCGAAGATAAAGAAGGTAATGCCGATAAGATCTGGAATGCAATATTTGAAGTGGGAACTCCAAAAAACTTAAAACCCATCGGACTCGGCGCAAGAGATACCCTCAGGTTGGAAATGGGATATTGCTTGTATGGCAATGACATCGACGACACCACAACTCCGCTTGAGGCGGGCCTGGGCTGGATCACTAAGTTTAACAAGAACGTCGATTTCACAGCCAAAGATATTTTGCAAAAGCAAAAAGAGGCAGGCATAAAAAGGAAACTGGTGGGCTTTGAGATGCTGGAAAAAGGCATTCCCCGTCATAATTACGCGATAGTGGATAAAGACGGCAATGAAATTGGATATGTTACCAGCGGCACGCAATCTCCCACGCTTCAAAAAGCGATCGGGCTGGGATATGTTAACATAGATCACGCGTTCATCGATTCATTTATCTATATCCTGATCAGGCAAAAACCGGTGAAAGCGAAAGTGGTCAAATTTCCATTTACCTAGAAATTAAAAAGAGACGTACGGCTGTACGTCTCTATGATATTCCCAATCTTAATACCAGCTCTATTGTTGTTTATTGAAACTTTGCAACAGTTCGTCTTTTGATACCACCTTTACTTTTGAACTGTCCTTCAACTGTTTGCTCACCACGTCATACGGACCGGTAATTACGCGTTCTCCTGCCTTCAGTCCGTTTGTAATTTCAATGTAGTTGATGTCCTGAATATTAGTTTTAACCGGCTTCTTGTGCGCATAACCGGAGGAGTCAACCACAAACACAACTTCCTGCATGTTATCATCCTGCGTTACAGAAGGTGTAACATCCTCGTCATTTTCCGGCTTTTTGTTGACATCATTGGCGCCTGATTTTTCTCTCGTCGTTACGGCATTCAATGGAACTGCCAGTACGTTTTTGTGGGTCTTTGTCTGGATATCGGCGCTGGCACTCATATTGGGCCTGAAGGGAAACGGCTGCCCTTTAACGATCAGGTCTTTATATCCCGATGGAAGCAGCCGGATGTGCACCTCATAGTTGGTTACCTGTGTACCGGAAGATGAAGACGCGCTCAACTGCGCAGAAGTTGAAGGATTCGCGATCTTGTAAACAATGCCCTTAAACTTGCGACTTCCGAAGGCATCAATTTCAACCAGCGCTGTATCGCCGATCTTCACTTTTGGGATGTCATTTTCACCCACATCTACCTGCGCTTCCATGCTGCTCAGATCCGCAATGCGCATCATTTCTGTTCCAACATTAAAAGTATTACCGGCCACGCTTTCGCCTTTCTTTACATTCAGCAAACTAATTACACCATCCATTGGCGCAACGATGGTTGTACGGCTCAGGTCTTTGGAGGCTTTATTGAGATTGGCAACCGAACTTTGAACCGCTGCTTTATTTGCATTGATGCTTTGCAGGGCCGCATTATAGTTTGACTGCGCGCTGAGATAAGATTCTTGCGCAATTTCAAATTCAGATTGGGAAATTACTTTTTGATCCAACAGCTTTTTCTGACGGTCGTAATTTGATTTCGCCTGATCAAGGGCTGCCTGCAACGCCCCGAGTTGCGCTCTTGCATTGGAAGCAAGGGCTTCCGAACGGTTTACATCAGCGGCCGCAATTTCCCGTTGAGAATTATAGATGTCGGCATAGATGCGGGCCAATACCTGGCCTTTTCTAACCGTATCACCCTCCTGCACATCAAGTTCTACAATTTCACCTGAAATGTCGGGACTTACCTTTACTTCAATTTCCGGAAAAACCTTGCCACTAGCCGACACTATTTCAGTTATCGTTCTTGGCTCTGCTTTTTCGGCCGTCACCTTGATTCCCTCATTTCCACCAAAAACACCCATTTTGCTTAAAACAAGCAGGATGATAATCACTAAAACAAGAATTATTATTATCCATTTCAGTCTTTTGCTCATAATTAGGTTCTCTTTTAAATTCGCTTATAATTTTATGGTATTCGTCTTATAATATTCCAAAACCTTCATTTTGAACACATAGTCAAAATGGTTGGCCAGTTGTTGCAACTTTGCCGTCAACAAATTGTTTTGATAAATAAGCAGGTCCATCGTTGATATCAATCCTACTTCATACCTTTTCTGGGCAAAATCATAAGCCTTTTGCGATGAGGCCACACTTTTTCCGCTTGCAAAATATTTCTCCATAGATGCAATGGCCGAGGTATAAGCGTTATAAATATCTGACTTCAAATTTTGTTCATTTTGCTGCTTTTGCAATTCCAGGGAGCGAAGATTCAACTTAGAATTTTCGTAATTTGTCCTGATCGATCCGTTATTGAAAATCGGAATACTTAAACTGATGCCGACACCCTGGCTGAAATTATTATTCAACTGCTTGAAGTAACCGGTCTTTCCGTAAATGTTTTGGGTGAAAGGTTCATTGGCAAACACCTGGTAATTGGTGCCGTTAATATTTACCTTTCCTATAGGTACATTATCAACCGTAGTACTTCCGATTACACCGAGTGACTGGTTATTAAAAGTAGTTCCGAGGGAATAAAATCCACTCACGCTGGGATAAAAAGATGCTTTATCAGCCAATATGGTTCTTTTTGCTGCCTCCACCTTGAAAGAATCCTCCCTCGTTAAAGGTTGATTTATTCTTGCAAGGTTGTAAACATATTCAGGTTCCAGATCGGCCAATGGCTCGAGTGGAATTGTTTCCACCGGTGGCGTTGTTATTTCAAATGGCGATGCCATATCTATGTTTAGTAACGCTTTCAGTGATATAAGACTCTGTTCGTAAGTTGACTGCGCGGAAATATAATTGCTGCTGTCGGTGGCGAGTTGGGCTTCGACTTCGAGTAGATTCAATTCCGGAAGAGCACCTGCATCTACTTTAATTCGTGTAATATTTAACTGCGTTTGGGTTTGATCAATTTGAACGCCGACAATCTTTATTTGTTCCTGGGCAGCGAGGACCTGCAAATAATAATTTGCAACACTTAAGGCGATACTGTTAGCCGTTCTTTCCACCTCCGCTTCAGCCGCCTTTAGGTTGAAAGCTGCACCCCTGGCGATATTTTTTAACCGCCCGAAACCAAAGATGGTTGCGCCTCCCTGAGCCTGCCAGTTTTGATAAAACAACTGAGTGGTGGTAAACTGGTTTGTTGTTGGATCGATGGACCGTCCGAACTGCCAGCCCGCATTTGCACCTAAGGAAGCATTCGGATATTTATTTAATTGTGACTGTTTAAATTGTAATGCCGAGATTCTCGCTTGCACATCGGATTGCTTTATAGAAATATTGTTTTCAATGGCATAATCAATGCACTTTCGTAAATCCCATTTTTCCTGCGCGAACAGAAATGTTGGAAAAATCAGGAGAAATAAAAAAACGGATCTTTTTATCATAGCAACAAAAATAATTGAACCGCATCGGTTAAGAGGTTTTTTTTTCGATAAACGGAAATCTTTGATGTTATGAGGTTAGATTTCCGCTAAATACCGCATAACCGTTAATTTACAGTGAAAATACGGTGATTTAACGGTTGCGCTTTTCCGGCTTCAACACCAATTTGCTTTTAAATTTATTTATTAATCTAAAACTGTATTTTATGCTCATCGAAGATTTCGGCACCCCCATCTCTATTGGCGATGCCAAACAATATATCAAAGACTATTATAGCCTGTACAAAGCCGCAGTTTCAGAACTTAGCAAGTTATCCGATTGTCCCAACATTGTGGCATTTTTAGCGGCTCAACGACAGATCATGTCCGGGATTTACGGCAAAAACAGAATTATGCAGATCTTAAATCAAAACGCAGGCGCCGCAGATGAGTGTAAAGGAATCAGGTATGCGCTCGGAATGTACCAGAATGCGGTTACCATCGTGTTGATGGGTGTGAAAAGCAATGGTGATATGATAACTGACCCGGGTGTAGAAGAAGAAGCAGTCGTGTTAGATTCATTAGCCGATTGGCAAAATACGCCGTCCGGGCAAGGCGGAAACCAGTTTGCAAAGCCTGTTATTATTGAAATTCATAAAGCATCGATGGATGCCGATACTTTAAAGACTTACTTAAATCTATAACTGAAAAACTGCTCATGCCCGGATTCATGGATATTGTATACTTTCTAATTCTTCTTGCTGCCATATTTTTCAGCTTCAGGGCGTCAAATTTAAATATTGAAGGACTAACATATCTGCGGGTACTGTTAGTCCTTTCTTTTGTAAACGAGATGATCTCAATGCTGTTGAAATGGAATCACCTCAACCCCAATATTCCCCATTACTTCTATATTCCGGTCGAATATTCCCTGCTGGTCTTATTCTACAGCCGCCACTTCCACCGACGTGGATATAAAGAAGGATTGTTTATCTCTGCGGCAGTTGTAGTCTCCTTCTGCGTTTATAAAATGTTTAGAAATGAGATCTATATTTATCCGGGTTTTGTGTACAACATCAGTTGCGGTTTTAATACATTCTGGGCGGCCTTACTGTTATTGAATCTAAAGGTTACGGACGGATTGGTGATTACATCGATCCCGATGTTTTGGATTTTGACAGCGTTGCTTCTATTTTATTCGGGCATATTTTTCTTTAATGTAGGATATAGTCTTATGATCATTCAAAATAAAATGCTCGCCGATGCAGTGCGAACTTTTATTAGTACAACTTTGAATATCTTTCTATATTTACTACTCATTTATGGATTTGCATGTTCCTACAAAACAAAGAAATATTAATTTCAATGGTAATAGGAATCACACTCATGCTTTTTCTGGTAACGGTGTTCATAATTTCACTGATCAGGTATAATAAGAGGCTTTATCTGCACTTGCAGGAAAAGCAGCTGATGCAATTACAATTCAATGAAACGCTGCTGCAGTCTCAGATAGAAATTCAAGAAGAAACGTTTAAATCTATCAGCCAGGAAATTCATGATAATATCGGACAGGAATTAAGCTTCGTCAAGCTCAATCTCAACTCAATTGTTGAAAACCTGAATGCAGAAACGAAAGAAGTTGTGGTTGAATCCAAAGAACTTGTTTCAAAGAGCATTCAACAACTACGCGATATTGCAAGGTCACTCAATACCGATTACTTAAACGATATCGGTCTTCCCGAAGCCATAAACCAGCAGCTTAAGCTCATGGAAAAATCAGGAAGGTTTAAAACCCAACTCGTAGTAAACGGCGAGTTTGTGAAGATTGAACCCAAAAAAAGATTGGTTTTATTCAGAAGCATTCAGGAATTACTCAGTAATATTATCAATCATTCTGCAGCAAATTTTGTTCAGATTGCACTAACTTACCAGGGGGAAATACTGAAGGTTGAAGTTTCAGATAACGGCAAAGGTTTTGATGTCGAAAAAATTATGGCTGTTGACCGGAAAGGAATCGGTCTAACCAATGTAATAAACCGCATCAACCTGATTAATGGAACCATTTCTATCAAAAGCCAGCCGGGTGAAGGTACCCGAACGATTATTGAACTGAATAAAAGCTTTTGAAAATGAACACTACAGGTCTGGAAAATGAAAAGATCACCATCGCACTCGTTGATGACCATGGTCTGATTAGAAACGGCATTTCAAAACTAATCGGAACCTTCGACAATATGCAGGTAATCTTTGATGCTTCCAACGGGATGGAAGCGATAGAAAAAATCGGCAAAGATCAGATTCCCGATATTGTTTTGATGGATATCAATATGCCCGTTAAAGACGGTTACGAGACCACCGAATGGATCAGCAGCAATTATCCTCAGATAAAGGTACTTGCACTGAGCATGTATGACAATGAGGCCGCCGTTATTAAAATGTTGAAAGCCGGAGCAAGAGGCTATATTTTAAAGGACGCAGAACCGGCTGATCTAAAAAAAGCACTTGAGGATATCTACCGGAAAGGCTATTATTTTTCAGATGTGGTTACAGGAACTTTGATTCACAAGGTGCAGAAAAAGGAAGGTTCACCGGATTCTAATTCCGGAAATCTTTCACAACGGGAAATTCGTTTTCTCGAACTGGTTTGTTCGGAATTAACGTATAAGGAAATTGCCGACCAGATGTGTTTGAGTCCGCGGACAATTGACGGCTACAGAGATGCCTTATTTGAAAAACTTCAGGTTAAAACAAGAGTTGGACTGGTAATGTTTGCCCTGAAACATAACCTGGTATCGCTCGACCGGAAATGAATCAAATGACCGTATAACCTCTTAAAAAGTCTTCTATACTCATTCGTTTTTTTCCTTCCGGCTGAACCGACAACAAATAGATATATCCATTGCTACAGGCTATGCGCATATAAGTTTTATTATCAGAAGAAATGCTTCCCGGCACATTGGAGGTTTCGAATATCTCTTTTGAACAGCTAAACACTTTCAGTATTTTATCATTCCAAATTGTATAAGCTCCGGGATAGGGCGACAAACCGCGAATGAGGTTATAGATTTCATCAGCTGTTTTTTCCCACGATATGAGACAGGTTTCTTTATTGATTTTCGGAGCCACCTTTAGCTCGGTAATAGCCTGCACCAGCTCGTGTTGCGAATGTTCGGGAATATTTCCTTCGGCGAGCTGTTTCAACGTTTCCAGCAGCAGTTCCGCGCCGGTCTTCTTCAAAACTTCGTACAGCTGACCGGCATTTTCATCTTTAGCTATGGCAACCTTTTTCTGCAGCAAAATGTTGCCCGTATCAATCTCATGCTGCAGCTTGAAGGTGGTTACGCCGGTTTCCTTTTCCCCATTAATAATCACCCAGTTGATCGGTGCGGCACCCCGGTATTGCGGTAAAAGGGAAGCATGTAAATTTATTGTTCCCATAGGCGGCTGGCTCCACACAACTTCCGGAAGCATCCGGAATGCTACAACTACCTGGATATCGGCGTTTAAAGCAGCGAGTGAGGCAACAAATTCCGGATCTTTCAGATTCACCGGTTGCAACACTTTCAAACCCTTTTCAACCGCAAACTTTTTTATGGTACTTTCCTGCAACTTCATTCCGCGTCCTGCCGGTTTGTCGGGAGCGGTAATCACCGCCACAATATTGCAGTCATGTTCCAATAACAATTGCAGGGAGCTTACCGCAAAATCCGGTGTTCCCATAAATATTATGCGTAATGATGTTAGATCCACAAGCACTAATTTTAAAAATCTTCGTATAACAGATATTTCTTGCGGACTAATTTAAAGTCATTTAGCTCATTCTCCCAGCTTTTTCTGATCTCCGATTCACTTTTGCCCGCTTTAATCTGTTGCATCAATAAATTATTTCCCGCAAGTTTATTGAAAAAAAAGTCATTTGAAGCAGTATTTGTCTTTTGCGGCTTAAGAAAGAATCCCGGTTTATCGGGAAATAATTTGTACGCTTCAAGAATCCATTTCAATTGAATTTGGGATTGCGGGTGGTTTTCATTCGTCTCAAACAAATTCCAACCATAACAAATCTTATCCTTCCATTTCGGATCCATCGCGCCCACCATTGAACGGGGAATAAATTTAAATAAAGTGGCAGGTAGGTCGGGATGACCGAAAATCTCAAACGGATGATCGGTTCCACGTCCTTCGCTCAAAACCGTTCCTTCAAAAAGGCAGGTGGAGGGATAAAGGTAGATCGATCCCATTTCTTTCAGGTTGGGAGAAGGCGCTACCGGCAAGATATATTTATCGGCATGCGTATAATTTTTGCAACGGATTATGTGCAAGCTGAAATCTTTTCCCTTCTCTTTTTGATCAATTTTATTTTCGCCCAGCAACAGACCGGCATACTCACCGATGGTAAGACCGTACACAACGGGAATCGGTTGCATGCCCACAAAGCTTTTGAATTGAGGTTGAAGAACCGGACCATCCACATAAAATCCATTTGGATTTGGCCGGTCCAATACAATCAGCGGCTTACCATTTTCCACTGCAGATTCCAGGAAATATTCAAGAGATGAAATGTAAGTATAAAAACGAACGCCCACATCCTGAATATCAAAGATCAGAATATCTATATCTTGCAAATCTTCAGCGGAAGGCTTTAATTTTTTTCCATAAAGCGATACGATTGGAATTTTGGAATGATCGCCGTTGCCGTTGACCTTCTGACCTGCATCTGCAGTACCGCGAAAACCGTGTTCAGGGGAAAATATTTTTTGTACGTTTACCCCAAGACTGACTAGTGTATCGATGAGATGGGTATTACCGATGATGGAGGTTTGATTTGCAAAAACGCCAATCCTTTTGTTTTTCAGCAAAGGCAGGTATTCTTCCAACTGATAAGCGCCGGGAAGAATTGGTTTGATGTTTGTGCGATCTTCTGTGGACACTATCGCAGTCCGGGCAAGACCGGCAGGCAGCGAAAGATAAAAAATCACCGGCAGCAATAATGTTATCAGTCTGATTTTTTTCATAGGGCAAATTAACATGAAAGATAATGAAAATTGTCTCAAATAGCTGCTTAGCTTATCTTGCCGGCCTAAGGGAAGCGAAGTTTCCTATTCAATAAATACAAAAATTAAGCACATGCAAAAAGTGAAAGATGGTGATACCGTAAAAGTGCATTACCACGGAAAGCTAACCGATGGAACCACCTTTGATTCTTCTGAAGGGCGCGAACCGCTGTCATTTGAGGTGGGAAGCGGCCAGGTAATTCCGGGATTCAATGAAGGAGTCACCGGAATGGAAGTAGGAGAAAAGAAAACGATTACAATTCCTTCAGATCAGGCATACGGCGAAAAACGCGACGACCTGCTGATGGAGTTTCCCATGGATAAATTTCCCCCCGATCTCAAGCCGGAAGTTGGAATGGCTTTAAATATGAGCAATCAGGAAGGACATCAGTTTCCGGTAATGATAACAGAAGTTAGAGATGAGTCGGTTATTCTCGATGCCAATCATCCCCTTGCAGGAAAAGATCTCGTGTTTGACCTTGAAGTGGTGGGCATTGATCCGAAAAGTCCGCTCATCATTACCCCCTAGGTAGTTGCTCCCATAAGCTCCGGCTTTACGGAGTTTATGGGAACAATAAAATCCTCTCCACATTTTTTGTTCAACCTCCAACCGGCTGCCTTAGCCACTTATATTGTATCCTTTTAAAGCTCTTATTCGCTTACAAATCTTCCACTCGGAGTAAAACAGATTCGTGAAATAGACAAGCATTCGTATTAATAGCTATTTTTATCGAATGAACAGATTTTTCATTTTCATACTCGCGGCCATATCTCCGCTTTTGATGGTAGCACAAACCATAAAACCGCTACCTCCATTACCCACCCAACAGCAGCTTGAATGGCATGAGATGGAATTTTATCTTTTCGTTCATTTCGGTCCCAACACCTTCACCGGTCTCGAATGGGGAAAGGGAAATGAGAAGACCGAAATTTTTAATCCATCCGATCTTGACTGCCGGCAATGGGCCCGTATTGCGAAACAGGCAGGAGTCCGCGGAATTATTATCACTGCAAAACACCATGATGGATTCTGTTTGTGGCCCAGCAAATTTTCCGATCATTCGGTTGCGCAAAGTCCGTGGAAAAACGGAAAAGGAGATGTGTTGAAAGACCTGTCCGAAGCGTGTCGCGAATTCGGGCTAAAAATGGGCGTTTATCTTTCTCCATGGGACCGCAACCATCCTGACTACGGCAGCGATGCCTATAATGATGTATTCGTGCATATGATGGAAGAAGTGGTGGAAAATTACGGCCCCTTCTTTGAGTTTTGGTGGGATGGCGCCAACGGCGAAGGGCCAAATGGCAAGACACAGGAATACAACTGGAAGAAATTTATTTCAACCCTGCGCGAAATTGCCCCACAAACGCTCATCTTCAGCGATATTGGTCCGGATGTAAGATGGGTGGGGAATGAAAAGGGATTTGCCGGAAAAACAAACTGGAATTTATTGAATACCGACGGCTTCACCCCAGGCGCGGGTTCTCCACCCTTTGATACCCTTACAACAGGCAATAAATATGGGAAAAACTGGATTCCCGCCGAATGTGATGTCAGCATCAGACCGGGTTGGTTTTATCATAAGGAGGAAGACAGTCTGGTAAAATCGGGACCAACATTATTTCAGCTCTATCTTAAATCGGTGGGGAGAGGATCAAATCTTCTTTTGAATATTCCGCCCAATCCGAAAGGGCTTTTCTCCGCCGAGGATTCAACGGCACTAATGGAATTCCGGCGGTTGAAAGAATCTAATTTGGATAAGAATCACAACCTGATCAAATCCATTCTTATTGATGGGAAAAATGAAACCTCCGCTTTGTCCGACAATCTCAGTTCTACCTTCAGTAAGGCAGACCAACCGATAAATCTTGTTTTAGAAAATTCAGCAATGGTAAATTGCCTCATTCTACAGGAACCCATCGGACTGGGACAACGAATCAGCAGCTTTTCGGTTATCTTCCTGAAAGGAGATCTGCCGGTTGACTCGCTTGAGGCCACAACAATCGGGAGGAAAAGAATTCTCACTTTTCCTTCGAAAGAAGTGGATAAAATTGAAATTCGCATTACCGGTTCAAAAGCACTCCCGTTGCTGAGTGAGATCAAAGCATTAAAGATCTCCGAGGAGATGATCGAAAAATAGTTTGGCAAAGCTGGTAAGTATCAGCCTAAATAGTGTGTCTCCGACAGGGAATCCTTAAGTCGAAGTAGAGCGGAAGAAAAAAAATGTTAATAAAAAAACCTGCGAAGTTTAAATTTTTGTGTATTTTGTACACAATTTGCTTAATTTTATCATAAAATTTGCGCTTTATATGAATACCAAAATGCTGAGAGTTCTTCTCCTTTTGCCTTTGTGCTTATGTTTTATGCAAATCGGCTGGAGCCAAAACAAGACAATAACCGGTACGGTAATGGACGATCATGGAAATCCCGTGAATGGTGCTTCCGTATTGGTAAAGGGATCTACTACGGGAACAGCGACGGACCCGTCGGGAAATTTTAGCCTTAGTGTTCCTTCCTCTGCCACTACGCTCGTAATCAGTTCAGTTGGCTTTACCAATCAGGAAGTGAATATCGGGAATCAATCAACCCTGTCGGTTGTACTGGTGCCATCAACCACCAATCTTTCCGAAGTGGTTGTGGTGGGATATGGTACCGCCAGGAAAAAAGATGTTACAGGCGCCGTAGCCAGTATCAGCAACAAAGATTTCAATGAAGGCGTGGTTACCTCTCCCGTTCAGCAGATCCAGGGAAAGGTTGCCGGTCTGGTAATCACACAGCCGGGTGGCGACCCCAATCAGAATGTTGTGATCCGCCTTAGAGGTCAAACTTCATTGACAGGCGGACAAACGCCGCTGATTGTGGTGGATGGTGTTCCCCTGGATGATCCCAATCAGATCATGAATATCCCTCCGGGAGATATCGCCTCCTACGACATCTTAAAAGATGCTTCGGCTGCCGCAATCTACGGATCAAGGGGTGCAAACGGGGTGATCATCATCAATACAAAGAAGGGAAGTGCCGGCAGAACACAAATTGATTACAGCGGATTTGTGGGAACCGAATCGCAGGCCAATAAGCTCGATTTCCTCACCGCCGATCAATATCGTGCACAATTAGAACCGGGAAGCAGTTACGACAAGGGCGGCAATACCGACTGGCAGGATGCTATTACCCGCCGGGTGACAACTACGAGCCATAACATTGGAATTTCCGGAGGAAGCAATGGATTTTCCTATCGTGGTTCCGCATCCTATATTAATCAACCCGGTATTGTGATAAATTCTGGAAAAGAGGAGCTCGGTCTTCGTTTCAATGCTCAACAGAAAGCGCTTGATGATAAACTCGATATCCAGATGGGCATTGTAAATTCAATCACCAACCGCAAATATGCCGATTACAATATTTTCCTCTATGCATTGAATACGCCACCTACTTATCCTGTGTACAATCCGGATGGCACTTACTATGGTTATTATGATTTTAACCTTCAGAATCCTGTTGCTCAGCAAATGATGCAGGTGAATAACGGAAAAGAAGTGCTCTCTTTATTATACGGAACTGTAAATTACGAGTTAATTAAAGGATTGGTTGTAGGGGCAACAGGTTCTTATTCCAATTCAAATTATCACTCTAATTTCTTCCAGCCCAGCCTTCCGCTCGGACCAGGAAATTCTAACGTAAACAATGGCAATCAGTATTCAAATAATCGCTATTCAAAGAAAGGTGATCTTCATTTGAACTATTTAAAAGACGTGGGCGACCATTCGTTCAATTTAACCCTTGTTCATGAGTATAACGATTATAATTATACCGAATTCAGGGCCGCCGGACAGGAGTTTCTGATTGAAGAAAATCAGGAAAATTCATTGGGTAATGGTAATTCAGCCAGAAACTCAATTTCCTCATACCGTGACGAATACCAATTGGCATCCTTCCTCGAAAGACTCGCCTACAACTACAAATCAAAATATTATTTGACAGTTAGTTTGAGGCAGGACGGTTCTTCCAAATTCGGTAAAAACAATCGCTGGGGTAACTTCCCGTCAATTTCCGGTGCATGGAGAATCAGTAAGGAAGAATTTATGAAAAATGTGGGATGGGTGAATGAATTGAAATTAAGCGCCGGTTATGGTGTTACAGGTAACCAGGATGCGATTGACCCCTACCGTACCCTTCTGCTG
>JAFAEW010000069.1 GCA_023423835.1 Bacteroidota bacterium
AGATCCTAAGTCTAGTGCGTCTGCCAGTTTCGCCACATCCGCTTTTGAAAGCAAAGTTCTGCTTCCTTCTTTTAATCGGGGCGCAAAAATAGGGATTTAATACCAAAGAGCGTTTCTTTTCAACAAAAAAAGCTTACTGAAATCTTAAAGCCTGCAGCAGGATAGGAACGGGAATATTTTTTGGAAAGATTAAAATTAAATAAAAAAAAAGCTATAATTTTAAATTTATTTTGTTAACGGTTACCGATAAAAATTTATCTATGAAACAGAAGCAAACCCTAAAAATTGCTGCTTTGTTCGCAGCTTCTATCTTAACAACTAATCTGTTGAATGCGCAACAGGGAAAATTCGCCCTTAATAATTCTATTAGTCCGCTGAAAAATTATTCGGTGACCGGCGACAGTCATCCCTTTTTCGTGGATATAGATGGCGACGGTGACCTGGATTGCTTTAGCGGCGAATTTAACTATAATGGGAAAGGGACCTCCTTCTCAAGCATCCATTTCTTTAAAAATGAAGGAAGCAATGCGTATCCGCTGTTTAAGAAAATTTCGGGGAAAGACAATCCGCTCGGCGAAGTGCAGATTTACGGCCTTGCAAATCCTGTATTTGTAGATATTGATAACGACGGATTGGTCGATTGTTTTATCGGATCCGATGCAGGAACCGTTTACTTTTATAAAAATACGGGAACAACAACTCAACCGCAGTTTGAAAAACAACCGGTAAGTCAGAATCCGCTGCACCTTGTGAAATACAGCGATTTTGATTTCGTAAATGCCGCGTTTGCCGACCTTGATAATGATGGCGACTTTGACTGTCTCATCACCGACCGGTACGGAAATGAAGGCTATTTTGTGAATAAAGGCACAAGGGAAAATCCGGAATTTGAAAAAGCATCTCCGGCTCAGGATCCGTTCCGGTTCCTGGCCAGCAACGAGATCAAAGGAATTAGTTTTTTTGATTGGAATAAAGATGGCCTCACAGATCTTTTTGTAGGAAATGCGATGTTCAAAAATGTTGGATCCAAAATCGCCCCGTCCTTTCAAAAGGTAAATGACAATTCTCCCGAACTTTCCGCTTACGCCTCAGATTTACCAATCCGCTGGGTTGATCTGAATAACGATGGAAAAATGGAAGCCGTGAGAGGAACTACAGGTGGCTCTTTTGATTATTTGACGGTAAAAGCAGTTGCGGAAAAGGTAAAATTGAATGTAGCAGCCTATCCCAATCCCACCCGCGAGCAATTCACTATTTATCTTCCGAATAAATCAGATGAATCAGTATTTGTGAAAGTAACAGATGCAACCGGTAAAACGGTATTGAATTTTAAGTCTGATAACAACACGATTGTGTTTGGAAAAACCTTAAAATCAGGCAGCTATTTTCTTCAGGTCAACAACGGTAATGACGTGATGACGCAAAAACTCATTAAAGAGTAATGTATAGAAATTAATTTTAATAAATCAGGAAGGCCTTCGGGCCTTTTTTTATTTTTGTATCGAAAGGTTCAATATTAAAAGGACATTAAAGTTCAGGCTAATTATTTACCTTTCCTTACTGCCAAAACAAAATGATATGAAATTACCGTTGCTACCGGAGAGCTATAAATTGTTTTCTTTTTTACTGTTGGCTTTTGTCATTTCAGCGGGCTGCAATCATCCCACTGAAATGGTAACTGTTAATCCTGCATTCAGCAAATACATTGAGCGATACACTTCGGGTACCGTGTCAAAGAAGAATACCATTCGCGTGCAACTGGCAATTGATGCACCCGTCACCCATAGCTTAAACGAAACATTGGCGGATCCGTTGTTTCAATTCACTCCCGCAGTAAAAGGTAAGGCTTACTGGATTGATGCAAGAACGGTAGAATTCAAACCCGATCAGGACCTGACCCCCGGCCAACTTTATCTCGTGTCTTTCAAGCTATCGAAGATTTTGAAAGTCCCGAATGATTATGCTGATTTTAAATTCAACCTGCAGGTGCTGAAGCCCGCTTTCCTGGTTGAGGAATATGGATTAACTGCCGATGATGCAGAAAAAATGACACTGAAAGGCATGTTTTCCACAGCCGATGTGGAGGAAGCCGCAAAAGTTGAAAAGATGCTGGCGGCAACCATTGGAAACGAGAAAGCTCCCATAACCTGGATGCACGACGAAACCTCAAAGTATCACGGGTTTGTGATAAATAATATTCAACGAAAAACTTCAGCCCGCATCTTAACGCTTGCATGGAACGGTCAGGCATTGGGATCGGAAAATAAAGGATCAAAAGCGATTGAAATTCCCGCCCTCGGTGATTTTAAGGTGTTGAATATCCGACCGGCTATCGACAATCAGCCTTATGCTGTTGTTCAATTCAGCGATCTTCTCGCAACCGGCCAGATGCTCGAAGGCTTGATCGGAATGAGTGAACAGGAAAACCTCAGTTTCACAATTTCCGGAAGTGAAGTGAAACTATTTGGAGGTAAAGAGTTGGAGGGAAATTATACTGTAAATGTGCACGAAGGAATCGAAAACATCAGCGGAAAAAAACTCGAAAACCCATTCGTAGCGAACCTGTTTTTTGAAAATCGTCTTCCTTCTGTAAAGATCAAAGGCAGGGGAACGCTCTTGCCCAACAGTACGGGAAAACTCACACTTCCTTTTGAGGCGATAAATTTGAAGGCGATTGATATTTCGATCGTAAAAATCTTTGAATCTAACATCCCTCAGTTTTTGCAGCAAAATGCGCTGGATGGATATAACCAGCTACGCGAAGTCGCCAGGCCGGTTGTGCAGTCAACCTTACGGCTTGATAATGATATCACGCTCAATCTGCATAAAAGAAACAATTTCCTCATCAATCTTGACGAATATGTGCGGGCCGAACCCGGTGCTATTTATCGCGTCACACTGGCTTTTGCGCCTGAATATTCCATCTATGCCTGTGAAAACGCGGTTACGGCAACCAAGGATGAGGAGTACGATTATTATTGGGCCGGTCAACCACAGGCCGATGATCAGGGTACATTCTGGAGACGGTATGAAGATTATTATCCCTTCGGATACAATTGGGAGTTGAGAGACGATCCCTGCAGTCCCTCTTACTACAACCGCGAACGTTTTGCCTCCATAAACATTCTTGCAAGCAATATCGGATTGACTGCTAAGCAGGGAAATAATAATTCATTGTTTGTAGCTGTAAACGACATCATTTCAACAGCACCGATGAATAACATAGATCTCGAGGTGTACAACTACCAACAGCAGATCATTGGCAAAGGCAGAAGTACGGGAGATGGAACCGCCGTCATTGAGTTGAAATCGAAGCCGTTTTTGCTGATCGCGAAAAAGGGCAATGAAAGAGGTTACCTGAAACTCGAGGAGGGTGTTTCCCTTCCATTGGGAAGATTTGAGGTGGAAGGTGAGGAGGTGAAAGAAGGCCTTAAAGGATTTATTTTTGGTGAAAGAGGTGTATGGAGACCCGGAGACTCGCTGTTTTTAAGCTGTGTAATCGATGATAAGGAGAACCGCCTGCCACACGATCATCCTATTGAGATGGACCTTATTTCTCCCCGAGGACAGGTTTATCGAAAACTGATACAGGTTAATGCTTCTGACGGTTTTAATGTATTCAAAACAAATACCGATCCGGATGCACCAACGGGCAACTGGATTTGCAGGGTAAAGATTGGCGGCGCCACTTTCGAGAAAAAGCTGAAGATTGAAACGGTGATGCCTAATAGACTGAAAATAGATGTGAACTTCAATGGCCTCAAGTCATTCTCTAAAAATCAACCGGTTAACGGATTGCTCACTGCCCAATGGCTGTTTGGAGCGCCGGCAAAAAATCTGAAGGCGAGGGTTGATGCACAGCTTTATAAAAAGAAGACCGCATTTCCAAGCTTTGAGGGCTACATATTCGATAATCCAACAACTTCCTATACTTCACAATCGGTCAATCTGTTTGACGGAACAACGGATGAACAGGGCAGGGCCATCATTCATCCCAAATTTACTTCAGGAGCCCAGGCTCCGGGACAACTTCTCGCCAACATCATGGTGCGGGTTTTCGAGCCCGGCGGAAACTTCAGTATAGACAACTTCGCAATGCCCTACAATCCTTATTCAAGTTACGTAGGAATCAAAATTCCTGAACCGAAGTCGCAATGGGGATGGTTGCAGGCCGGACAGTCGCATCCGTTTTCAATTGTAAATGTCAACGATGAGGGAAAGCTGGTTCAATCCAATACTATGACCCAAATAGAACTGTATAAAATTCAGTGGAGTTGGTGGTGGGATAAGAGCGGCGATGATTTGACCAACTTTTCTCAAAATGAATACAATAAACTGATCAGAAAGGATACGCTTCAATTAAAATCCGGCAAAGGAATCTATTCAATAAATATTCCCGAAGAAAACTGGGGACGTTATCTCATACTGGTAAAAGATATGAACAGCGGTCATACAACGGGAGGCACTTTTTACATCGATGATATGAGCTGGCAAAAAAGATCAGATAACGAAAAGTTTTCGGCTGCTGCTTTACTTTCTTTTTCATCCGATAAGCAAAAGTATGCGGTAGGAGACAATGTGCAGCTAACTATTCCCAGCAGTAAAGGTGGAAAAGCATTGATCAGCATTGAATCCGGAACCAAGGTGGTGAAAACATTTTGGGTAAACACCGATTCCGCATTCACAAAATTTTCCTTCAAGGCCGAAAGTTCGATGTTGCCAAATGTATATGTGAATATCAGCATGCTGCAACCGCATGCGCAGACAATCAACGACCGTCCCATAAGGATGTACGGTGTGATTCCAATAATGATTGAAGACAAAAATTCGGTGCTAAAGCCGGTTATCCAAATGCCGGAGGTGATAGAGCCGGAAACAAACAGTTATATCTCCGTGAAAGAAGCCGGCAATAAAAACATGACCTATGTGATTGCCCTGGTGGATGAAGGATTGCTTGACCTCACACATTTCAAAACACCCGATCCCCACGAAGCCTTTTTTGCCAAGGAGGCATTGGGCGTAAAAAGCTGGGATGTGTACGATGACGTTATTGGCGCCTGGGGAACCGAATTTGCGAGAATGTTAACCATCGGCGGCGATGAAGAGGCGACAATGGCCGCCCGGACCAGGAAGGCTAATCGTTTTAAACCCGTGGTAAAATTTCTCGGACCGTTTCAATTGAAAGGAGGAACCGCTACGCATGCTTTCAAACTGCCACAATATATGGGAAGTATCAGGGCAATGGTAGTTGCAGCGGGTGATAATGGCTATGGAAAGGCAGAAAAATCTGTAACCGTTAAAAAGCCCCTGATGGTACAGGCAACAATGCCGAGAGTGTTAGGGCCGCTCGAAGAAATAAATATTCCCGTCAATGTATTTACAACGGAAGCAGGAATTAAAAATGTAAATATCAGGCTTGAAGCAAACAACAGGATAGATGCTTCCGGAACCGAAAATCTAAGCTTCACTCAACCGGGTGAAAAGATGGTTTATTTCAAGGCAAAGGCGAAGGAGCTGACCGGGATCGGGAAGATAAAGATTATCGCAACTTCCGGAAAAAATACAGACGTTGCAGAAATTGAATTTGATATCCGCAATGCAAATCAGCCGGTTACAGAAGTAATTCCGGCAGTCCTGAATCCCGGTCAGTCAATTTCAAAAACCATTGCAATGATCGGAAGTCCTGATCAGGCGAAGGCAATCGTTGAGATCTCCTCTATACCGGCTATTGATCTCGAAAAAAGATTGAGTTATCTGATCGACTATCCCCACGGATGTGTGGAACAGATTACCTCTACGGCTTTCCCGCAACTCTTTCTCAATCAATTGATCTACCTGAATGAACAAAGCAAGAAGAATATTGATGGAAATATCCGTTCTGCCATCCGCCGAATTGCGAATTTCCAGACGGTTGATGGCGGATTCAGTTATTGGCCGGGCGGAAATATTGCGGATGAATGGGGAACGAGTTATGCCGGTCACTTTCTCTTGTCCGCCGCTTCGCAGGGTTACAACGTGTCTTCTGTCCTGTTGCAACAATGGCGGCAATATGAACGGCAGAAATCATTGAACTGGAACGTCACCGACCAGCCGCAAATCGGATCGGATCTTTCACAGGCCTACCGCTTGTATCTGCTGGCACTGGCAAAAGCACCGGAACTCGGCGCCATGAACCGTTTGAAGGAATATAAGTTTCTGTCGCCGCAGGCTAAATGGAGGCTCGCAGCGGCTTATCAACTCGCAGGGCAATCGCAAACGGCCTTAAATTTAATCAGCGGCTTGCCTGTCACCTTCGGAAATACGAAATATCCCGGTATTACTTATGGCAGTGAACTGAGGGATGAGGCAATGGTGCTTGAAACCTTAACACTATTGAACCGGAAAGGTGAAGCGCAAATGCTCGTGCAGTCCGTGGCAGCCAAGTTGTCGCAGCAGCAATGGTACAGCACGCAAACCACCGCCTATTCCCTTATCGCTATCGCGAAATATTCGGGACACAATGCCGGTGGCGAAAAAATAAAAGTCAATGGACAAATCCAGGCAAAAAAGCTGGAAATAAATTCGCCCTTACCCGTTTCACAAACTCCTGTTGATTTTCAAAATGGAAAGGCAGAGATCCGGATAACAAATTCGGGAAATAATGTCTTGTATGTAAGGCTGATCAATAGTGGATTGCCTGCTGCGGTTGAGCCCGCTCCGGTTGTTAATCATCCGGATATTTTACAGGTAAAAGTGGAATATTTATCTGCAACCGGGCAGCCGCTCGATATCACAAAATTGAAACAGGGAACGGATTTCATTTCTAAGGTCACGATCAAAAATCCCGGACGGCGGGGGAACTATGAGCGTCTGGTTTTATCGCAAATATTTCCGGGCGGTTGGGAAATTTTAAATACCAGATTGTTCAACAGCGAAGGCGCCTTTAAATCTTCTCCTTTCGATTACATGGATATCAGGGACGACCGGGTTAATTATTATTTCGGATTAAAGGAAAACCAAGCAGCAACCTATTACGTGCAATTGAATGCGGCCTATAGCGGGAGGTATTTCTGGCCGGGTGTGTATTGCGAGGCGATGTATGACCATACAGTAAATGGAGGGTTATCGGGAAAATGGGTGGAAGTGACAGAATAGGGCGAGGTTTTTCGCGGCCTGCGTCACTGCCCTTTTTTCTTTTTTCTTATCTTCAATAATTAAGATCAAAAAAATTGGATATACTATGAAGGTGGCATTTCACGGAGCGGCAAGATGCGTAACAGGATCAAAACATTTAGTGACACTGAAAAGCGGCAAAAAGATTCTATTGGATTGCGGAATGTTTCAGGGAATGGGAAACGATACCTACGCCCTGAATTCTCAATTTGGATTTGACGCAAAAGAAGTTGATTATCTACTCCTTTCTCATGCACATATCGACCACAGCGGATTAATTCCCAAACTCGTGAAGGAAGGATTCTCAGGAAAAATATTCTGCACCCCCGCATCAAAAGATCTGGCTGCCATCCTGCTGCTTGATTCGGCTGAAATTCAGAGAGATGATACGAAATATGTAAATAAGAAACGGGCAAAGCAGAATCTGCCACCTTATGAACCGCTCTATTCCATTGAGGATGTAAACGCAGCCATGCCGCTTTTCAACACCGTTGCTTACGGCAACTGGTTCAGGATTGAAGATGGAATTGAAGTCCTTTTTACCGATGCCGGCCACATTATCGGTAGCGCAGCCGTGCATTTGAAGGTTCTGGAAAACGGGAAAACAACGCAACTGTCATTCAGTGGTGATGTCGGAAGGTACGGCGACATCATTTTAAGGTCTCCGAAGGAATTTCCCCAGGCTGACTACATTTTGATTGAAAGTACTTACGGAAATAAAATTCACGAAGAGGTTTCCAACGCTGTTCCTCAACTCAAAAGCTGGATCGACAAGACCTGTTTTGAAAAAAAAGGCAAGCTTATCATTCCCGCTTTCAGTGTGGGCCGCACCCAGGAATTGCTTTATTTTTTAAATGAATTGAGTAATAGCGGTGATTTAAAAGGTCTTCCGGTTTTTGTTGACAGCCCATTGAGTAAAGAAGCAACAGAAGTAGTGGAAAGTCATCCGGAAAATTTCAACAAAACCCTGCAATACCTGCTGCGGACAGATAAAGATCCGTTCGATTTTCCACAATTGAAGTTTATTGAATCGGTAGATGAGAGTAAGAGTTTAAACGATATACATGATCCCTGTATTATTATATCTGCCAGCGGGATGGCCGATGCGGGAAGAGTAAAGCACCATATTAAGAATAATATTTCGGACGCAAAAAATACCATTTTAATTGTCGGCTATTGCGAACCGCAATCATTGGGAGGCAGGTTTATGGCCGGTGCAAAGGAAGTTCGTATCTATGGTGAAATGTATTCGGTAGTTGCAGAAGTGGGTGTAATGCGAAGTATGAGTGCGCATGGCGACTATGATGATCTTTGCCAGTTTCTCGCCTGCCAGGATAAAGATCAGGTGAAACAGCTTTTCATTGTACATGGGGAGGAAGATGTGCAGCTCGATTTTCAGCGAAGTCTGATGAAGAAGGGTTTCAAAGACGTGATTGTTCCGTTTTTGCATCAGGAGTTCGGATTGGTCTAATGCAAAAAAACTTTGATTTTTCTTCGCCTGAAAATTGTTAAGAAACCCTAAGGCTGCGGAAAACGGCGACTCGCGGTTTTGCCGTTACCCATCTTTTTTCCCCAATACACATTCCATTGCCTTTGCCTTAATTAAACATTCTTCATATTCTTCTTCCATTTTGCTGTTCGAAGTAAGGCCTCCACCCACCTGATAACTCAAATATTTCTGCGACTGGTTGTACATAATACTTCTGATCACCACATTGAAATCAAAATCACCGGCCGGATCAATGTATCCGACACAGCCTGAATAGATGCCTCTTCTGCTCTCTTCAAATTCTTCAATCAGTTCCAGTACCCGCTTCTTGGGAACGCCTGTCATTGAAGGCATTGGAAAATTGGCTTTGATTATTTCAGCGAAGCCTGTATTAGAATCGATCTCTGCCGTTACGGTGGAAATCATTTGATGTACCTGCGGAAAAGAATAAATGCCAAAAAGCTCTTCAACCTTTACGGAGTTATTTACGGCGATCTTATTCAAATCGTTTCGCACAAGATCAACCACCATTACGTTTTCGATCCGGTCTTTTCTGCTGTTGTACAAGCGGTTTCTTCCATCCTCGTCCTCAATGGTTTGATGATCGCGCTTTCTTGTTCCTTTTATCGGTTGTGATATCAATCGCGTACCCTCCTTCTTCAGGAATCTTTCAGGACTCGCAGAAATCAAAAATTTATCCTCCAGCCGGTAGAAACAGGAGAAAGGCGCCGGAGAAAGTTTGTTTAAATGCAGAAAAACCTCGAGTGGCCTTATCTCTG
>JAFAEW010000103.1 GCA_023423835.1 Bacteroidota bacterium
GCCCTGAAGTTTCTTTCCGTCGCGAATCACTCGCTTCTCAAACTATCGACCGGATTTGCTATTGCAGCCTTTATTGCCTGGAAACTTACGGTTATGAGTCCGATCAGCATTGCTACCAATCCTGCCATCAAAAACATCCACCAATTGATGGTGATCCGGTAGGCAAATTGCTGCAACCATTCATTCATCGCCCACCAGGCAATGGGAAATGCCACAAGGAAGGCAATGATGATGAGTTTCAGAAAATCTTTACTCAACAGCCCCGCAACATTCAATTCAGAGGCACCTAAAACTTTTCTGATGCCTATTTCTTTCGTTCTCTGTTGTGCAGCATAGGTTACCAATCCAAACAATCCCAAACAGGCAATCAAAATTGCAAAGAGTGCAAAAGAGATGAAGATCTTTCCCACCTTTTGATCACTTTGATAGATCCTGTTAAAATCATCGTCCATGAAGGAATAACTGAAAGGCTGACCTGGCGCCATCTGTTCCCATTTCTTCTCCACAGCAGCAATCAGTGTGGGAATATCTTTTGTATTGATTCTGAATGCCATACAGCTCGTTTGCTTCTTATACATCAGGGCAACGGGCGTTACCACACTGCGAAGAGAATTGAAATTAAAATCCTTCACCACCCCTACAATGTGAAAGGGGGTAAGGCTTTCGCCGTTTCCATTGATATCATCCAGATAATAGAGCTTTTTATTTACCGGATCCTGCATACCCAACAGTTTAGCGGCGGCCTCATTAACGATCAGGCCGGAAGAGTCAGTAGGAAAATCCTTTGAAAAGTTTCTTCCTGAAGCGATCTTCATGTCGAGGGTTGGAATATAATTTTCGTCTACCGACCATACTTGCATACTTATCGCATTCTGCGGATTTAAAACCGCTTCTTTAAAAAACGGGTTATCACTTCGCCACCCGTTGGTGGGTAAGAAGCCGGTCATAGTAGCATTTGTAATGCCCGGAATTTTCAAAAGCTCCTGTTCAAAAGCTTTTGCTTTGCTTCCGAGGGGATCGGTATTGTTTAAAACCAACACATGCTGCCTGTCGAACCCAACGTCCTTATTCTGAATAAATTTCAATTGTGTATAAATGACAATCGTTCCGATGATCAGTGAAATTGAAATGAAGAATTGAAATACCACCAGGCCGCTTCGTAAAAAGCTGCTTTTAAATCCGGCGGAAAGTTTTCCCTTCAGTACTTCAACGGGTTTGAACGAGGAAAGAAAAAATGCAGGATAACTTCCGGCCAGTAAACCCACTATCAGCATCAACACAATCAGCGCAGGAGTGAGCCAGGCATTAGAAAAAATTGATCCGTCCAGTTGCTTGCCTGTCAACTGGTTGAAATAGGGAATGGAAATCGATACCAAAACAAGCGCCAGCACAAGGGAGATAAAACTAATTAAGATCGATTCAAACAGGAATTGACCGATCAGATTTTTCCTCGCCGAACCGAGTACCTTTCTTACGCCTACCTCTTTGGCACGTCCTGAAGAACGGGCGGTAGAAAGATTCATGAAGTTTACACACGCGATAATGAGGATCAACAGCGCTATCAGAGAGAAAATGTATACATATTGAATATTTCCATTCACACCCAGTTCTGCGGATTTATTAGAGTAAAGGTGAATGTCGGTGAGCGGCATTAAACTGTAATTTAAGAATCCGCCGGACTTCTTAAACTCTTCGAGATTCATGTGGACCGCCTGAATAGCCTGCGGTTCTACATACTTCAGGATCATTTTTTCCAGTTTCTCCTGCACCTTCTTTTCATCCGCTCCTTTCTTTAATAGCAGATAGGTGGAAAAATTATTGCTTAACCAATTGTCGACCCTGCTTTCATCAGATGTGGAAAGGGAAACGAAGAAGTCAAAATTAAAATGTGAATTGGAAGGAATGTTTTCAATTACACCTGTCACTTTCAAAAGCGTGGTATCATCAACAATCAAGTTTTTTCCCACTACATCTGTGTTTCCGAAATACTTGTTCGCTGTATTTTCGGTTATAACAACACTACGAGGATCTTTCAAAGCGCTGCCCGGATCGCCGCTGATCATCGGCAACGTAAACACTTTGAAAAGGCCGGAATCGGCATAAATAACGCGGTTTTCCTGCAAATTCTGGTTTCCTTTTCTAACAACGAAACCACCATAACCCCTGAACCGAACGAAATCCTCCACTTCAGGAAGTTCACTTTTAGCGGTAGGACCCACGGTTCCCGGACAGGCTGCAATAATAAAATGGCTGCCGCCAAACATAAGATCACCATCGATCCTGTAAATGCGGTCAGCATTCTTATTGAAACGGTCGAAACTCAATTCATCGGTTACGTAAAACAAAATCAGCAAACAGGTTGCAAGGCCAATTGCAAGACCGAAAATATTGATGGCCGTAAAACCTTTATTTTTGAGTAGATTCCTGACAGTTATTTTCCAGTAATTTCTTATCATGATTTTATTTTTTCCTTGCAGGCCAAAGAATCCAAAAGAAATACCTTTCTTTTAACTTCTTATATCAGAATGAGTTATAATTCGGTGATTGAATTTCACTGTACGATTTCGATACAGTGCTGTCCGCTTTCAACAACAAAACAGCGTACGAACGTATAGAAACAAAAAGGAGAAGAAGCTTTGAGGAAATTTGAAAATTTTTTAAAACCATTGCAGCTCGCTTCTTCTCCATCTGTTATTCATCGGAAAGACCGTCAGTCAACGAGATTAAGCGTAATCGCTCCACTTCCCGCTGACACATATACGTCATTACCGCCGCCATTAAGCTTTCCGTCAACAGAATTCTTATCCACGCTTCCACTGAAGTTTTTGAGGTTGCCGGTATTAATTTTCGATCCTGACAAGTTCAGATCTAATCCCTGGTTGCCGGGCAACTGAAGGCGAACATTTCCGGCAGAATTTGAAACCTTGATCGACTTTACCGGTTTTAGAAATGCAACATCAATACTTCCTCCTGCTGTTGCCGTTTCAAGATTACAGGCCAGGCCATTCATTCTGACACTTCCGCCAGAAGTCTTTGCAACGAGGTCACCGGTGATATTATTTGCCTCCACTGATCCGCCACTTGTGGATGCCGAAATATTTCCATTAAGATCATTCAGTTTCAGCGATCCTCCGGAAGTAACCAGCCGGATATTGCCCTTACAGTTTTCTGCCTTAATAGATCCGCCGCTTGTAACCAGCCGGATCTCATCTGAACTGTTTTTTAGTGAAATACTGCCTCCGGAAGTCTGACCGTTGATGCGTCCGGATACATTGCTGACAGAGAGGCTTCCTCCGCTCGTCTGAAAATCCTGGTTGCCCGACAGATTATCAAGTGAAATGCTTCCACCACTTGTCTGCAGGTTGGTAGTTGTATTTTTCGGAATAAATATCCGGTAGGAAATTGAAAGCGCATTTTTTCCTGACCATCTATTTTTGGTTTTTGTGATTACAGAAAGTTTTTTGGATGCCACTTCGACTTTCAAATCGTAGTTCGCATTGAGCCGCGATTCAATTTCTTCTTTCGAAAGTGTTTTTCCGTTGTTGGAACGGATATAAATCTCGAGCCTTGCTTCATTAGAGGGAACCCCTTCTACCTTAATACTTCCACCGCTGGTGGAGGCTTCAACAGATTGAATATCCTCGGAAGCGAGAGATTTTGTAAGATACAGGTCAGGTTGATTCGTTTGCGCATTTGTCTGAATAAAGGCAAATGAAAACATTGCCAGAACGATAAGAAGTTTCATAATTATTTTTTTTTTAAAACGGATGTACCGGATTTTCGTTACAACATCGAAAAAATTTTGTTGCATCTACTCTGATCGCATGCTTCTTACCGGATTCATTGATGCTGTTTTTACTGCCTGAAAACTAACTGTAAAAATCGCTATCAGCATCGCAAGAAATCCGGCAATGGCAAATACAGGCCATGTAATTTGAATGCGATAAGCAAAGTTTTCCAAGAAAGCCTGCATCGCAATCAGTACCAGCGGAAATGCGATCAAACAAGATATGCCTACCAATATGATAAATTCGCGTGACAACAAAGTCACCAGTTTTTCTGTGCTTGCTCCCAGTACCTTACGGATTCCAATCTCTTTTTTTCTCCGTTCTGCTGTGAAAGCGGCAAGTCCAAATAATCCGAGACAGGAAATGAATATTGCGAGAATGGCAAACACCGATGCAAGCTTTCCAATCAGGGATTCTGTCTTGAAAAGTTTGTCAAATTCCGCATCCACAAAGCGATATTCAGCCGGATAACCCGGATTCAATTTTTTGATGACCTTTTCAATTCCCGCTACCGCCTGGTTTACATTTGCTGATTTTTTGATTCTTATGGTAAGTGAACGCACCTGTGAAGTGTCGGAGAAAAAAACCATCGGGGAAGGTGATTCGTACATATTATTGTACACGAAATCCTTCACCACTCCAACAACCGTGTAGGCTTCATTCCCGGCGGTGAGACTGCTTCCGATAACCTGATCGGTCTTTAGCAATTTGGCCAATGTTTCATTGATAATGATATTAGCCGTATCGCCGCTCATATCGCTGTAAAAATTTCTTCCTTCTTTCAATTGATAACCGACTGTGGGTATATAATCGGGATTTACACCTTCCATCGTTATCAACACCTGTTTTTGCGGATCTTTCCCTTTCCAGGAAAAATCACCCGTATTTGATCCGTAATTCAAAACGGCATTATTGCTCATCCCCACATTTTCTATCCACCCGGTACTGAGGAGTTCATTTTTAATTGCTCCGAAGTTACTCTTCATGTTGCCCTGAACCGGCAGGGTTACCAGATTTTCCTTGCTGTATCCGAGATCTCTTTGTTTCACATAATTGATCTGCTGGTAAATTATTATGGTAGAAATGATCAGTATGATTGAAATTGAAAATTGTAATATTACGAGTCCCTTTCTGATAAAGCCGGCACTTCTGCCGGTCTTTACCTTCAGGTCTTTCAAAACCGTTACCGGATTGAAAGAAGACAAGTAAAAGGCGGGATAACTTCCGGCAACCAATCCGCAGATAAGGGTGATGGAAAACAATGCGAGCCAATGCAGCGGATTATTGAGTCCGGGGCTCAATTGCTTTTCAACCAAAGTATTAAAGAAAGGCAATGCGAGATAAACGATACCAATGGAAAGAATGGCGGAAATAAACGCACTTACCAGTGACTCTGCAATAAACTGCAATATCAGTTTATTCTTACCGGCACCCAATACTTTTCTAACGCCCACTTCCCGGGCACGTTGTTCTGACCGCGCAGTGGAAAGATTCATAAAGTTGATGCAGGCGATGGCGAGAATGATCCAGGCAATGATGAGAAAGATGCGAACAAAAGTGATCCTTCCTTCAACCTCTTTTCCATTCTCAAACTTATCGTACATTCTCCACCTTTCCATGGGATAAATCGAGAATTTCGCAATAAGGTTTTTATCTTTTGAATCCAGAAAATTGTACAGTTGACGGTTGATATTATCAATGTTTGCGTTTGGCTGGGTTTCCACAAAGGTCACCACACCGTTGTTTCCCCAGTATTGCAACCACTGGTTTTGATTTTCGAAGTTTTTAAACGGCGCCAGCCATTCAAAAACAAAATTGGTGTTCTCGGGCAGATCTTTAATTACCGCGGAGATGATGAAAGGTTCATTTTTCCCCATTCGTATCTCCTTCCCAACCACGTTGGTGTTACCGAAAAATCGGTTCGCCATTTTTTCGGTAATTACCAATGCATTTAAATTAGGAAAAGCGTTTTGACTGCTTCCGGCGAGGTATTCAAACTGAAACATGCTGAGGAACGAGTTGTCAACATAATACCCTGATTCGTTTATGCTTTTGTCTCCCACTGTGAATGGAAGTTGCATACTCCAACTGCTCCGGGCTGTATTCCGGATGCCCGGGATTTCAGTTTTGATGGCGGGACCTAAAGGGCCGGGAGTGGCGTCATAGGTAAATGTATTGCCCTCATAGGTTTGATGATCCTTAATCTTAAATAGCTGCTCCTTATTAGAAAAATAATTATTATAGCTCAGCTCATCTTCCACCCATAAAAAGATAAGTGCCGCACAGGCTATTCCGATTGCAAGGCCTGCAATATTCAGCAGGCTAAACGTCCGGTTATTCCAGAGATTGCGCAGAGAGGTCTTTACGTAAGTCTTAAACATAGTTGTACAGAATCAATGTCGTTTGCAAATGAAAAGCGGTTACACACCCGATAAGCGGAAGAAAATGAGCTGGTTTAAATTTGAAAGCTCAAATGGTGATGCCGGCTGGTGTACTTTCAATCCATCCTCAGCCATTACATATTTTCTTTGTTTCAACCATTGGTGTGCAAACACGGCAATGGAAGAAAACAAAACCAGCAGCAGGAGAAAAACTGAACGTTTGCGGCTTATAAAATGAGTTTTCATCGTGTAAATAATTATAGTTTAAATAAGAATATTTTCTGTAACGGTTTGACCGTCGAGCATCCGGATGATACGATGGCTGTATCGAGCGTCATGTTCACTGTGGGTTACCATTACGATCGTTGTTCCCTGTTCGTTCAGTTCCGATAATAATTGCATTACTTCATTACCATTGGAAGAATCAAGATTTCCGGTAGGTTCATCGGCCAGGATCAGTTTCGGATTGTTTACCACCGCTCTTGCTACGGCCACCCTTTGTTGCTGACCACCTGAAAGCTGCTGCGGATAGTGGTTCCGGCGATGCATGATCTGAACTTTTTCCAACACTTCTTCTACTTTTTTCTTCCTGTCCGATGCCTTCACACCGGTGTAGATCAGTGGCAGTTCTACGTTTTCAAATACGCTTAATTCATCAATCAGGTTGAAACTCTGAAACACGAATCCGATATTGTGTTTACGGAGATCGGCCCTTTTTCTTTCATTAAAATCAGCCACTTCAATTCCGTTGAAAACAAAGCTGCCGGTGTCAGGATCGTCGAGTAATCCCAAGATATTGAGAAGCGTCGATTTGCCACAGCCTGATGGCCCCATCACTGCTACAAATTCGCCTTTTCTCACTTCCATCGTCAATCGGTTAAGGGCAATGGTTTCTACCTCTTCTGTGCGGTAGATCTTTTCGAGGTTTGTTATTTTGATCATATAATCGTTGGTTTTAATTTGGTCCATTGTATTTGTTATTAACGGTTTTTTAAAATCAGTTCCTGCATATCGCCGTAGTTTTCGTAACTGCTTGTGATCACCTTGTCGCCGGCTTGTAACCCGTCCACCACTTCATAATAATCTGTATTCTGATTTCCAAGCTGAATGTTTACACGGTAGGCTTTGGATCCGTCCTGACTCAGTTTGAATATCCAGTTGCCACCGGTTTGCTGATAAAATCCTCCTTTCGGCAAAAGCAGTGCTTGTCTTTCATCGCTCAAAGCGAGCAAAATTTGCAGGCTCTGACCCCTGCGGATGCCTTTGAAGATCTTATTAACAAACTCCATATCTACCTGGAAACGTCCGTTCACCACCTGAGTATATACTTTTTTAATTTCCAGTTCATAGGTTGTATCAGCGAAAGTAAAACTGCCTTTTAACCCTGGGAAGATCCTTGAAATATAATGCTCGTCCACATCTACCCTTACTTTATATCCGTTAAGTACATCAATCTGTCCTAATCTTTCACCCTTATTTTTGCTTTGGCCGATTTCTGCATCCAGTGAGGTAAGTTGTCCGTCAACAGGAGCCCTCACAATCAGATCGCCTACTTTTTGACGCATTACATCGAGTGCATTCTGCGATCCTTCATACAGTTGCTTCGCCTGGGTAAGCTGTTGCTGGGTGGAAGCAGAGTCTTGCTGCAAAATCTGATCTGTAAGTTTTTTCTTCTGCAGATAGTAGTTATAATCGTTCTCCGCCTTTTTAAATTCCTGCAGTCCGATGGCTTTTTGTTCATACAAATGCTTATCGAGCTTGTAAATTCTTTCAGCTTCTTTGAGCTGGCTTTCCACATCACTCATTTGATTGAGTTTGCTCACAGTATTCTGCTGTGCCGCATTTTTTGAGATCTGCATCTGCGTAAGCAAATTATATACGTTGGTTTGCTGGGTTACCAGGCCAAGTTGCAGGTCGGTATTAGATAACTTCAGGATGGGTTGACCTTTTTTCATAATCGTTCCATCATCAACATATTTTTCTTCCACTCTCCCACCTTCCATCGCATCAAGATAAATAGTTGTTTGCGGAAGTACGATACCATTCACGGGAATGTTTTCCTGAAAACTTCCTTTTTTCACTTCACTGATACTGAGTCTTTCTGTATCAACATTCAACTTCGATGCTCCGGAGGTAAAATAAAAACTTCCGGCGATCAGTATTACAAGGGCGGTGATACCGGCAATCGTCATTATCCGCTTTCTGTTCCACTTCTTTTTTTCAATTACTCTGTCCACGATTTTGATTTTTTAGGATGATCTTTTCGTTTTGATAATTTCTTTCGGTTTGCTATTCAATTCTATTGTAGTGCCAAAGAATTATAGGCTGGAAATCAATCAGTTACATCAGCCTACCGCCGCCAACTGTTCGGTTTTGATACAATGTCTGTCCGCTATTGCAACACCGCCTGACAGCCCGTTTTCTGTAACCCGTTCTAATTCAGTTGCGTTTCACAAATGGTATGATAAATGGCAAAGAAAAAACAGCGGAGGTTAAGTTTTATTAAGAAAGCGTAAAACATAAAATTTTAACAGCTGCTTACTAATTTTAAATATAATTGCAGAAAGAAGCTGCTTTAAAAAAAACAAATAATCAGATATTTACCAGTAAAACTGCACTAAGCAAAAATCATGAACTTAAAAAAATATTGCGTATTAGCGGTGGATGATGATCCTGATGTACTTACCGCCGTGCGCCTGTTACTGAAGCAGCAGGTGAAAGAAGTGGTAACGGAGAAAAACCCGGAAAATATTCCTTCGTTGCTCAACAGCAAAAGCTTTGATCTGTTGTTATTGGATATGAACTTTAAAGCTTCTATCCACACAGGAAACGAGGGTTTATTCTGGTTGAAAAAAGTGAAATCACTTCGTCCCGACATTGCCGTTATTATGATTACCGCCTATGGCGATATTGACCTGGCAGTAAGGTCATTGAAAGAAGGCGCATCTGACTTTGTGGTGAAGCCGTGGCACAACGAACGCCTGATGTCGACGATTGAAGAGGCTTTAAGACGAAAGGGCGCGGCTAAAAACAAATCAGACATTTCAAATGAAGAAGGCAGCATCATCGGCAAGGAATTGCTCGCCGAAAGTGAAGTGATGCAAGACATATTTTACAAGATCGATAAGATTGGCCCCACCGATGCCAACGTTCTGATTCTCGGTGAAAACGGTACCGGTAAAGATCTCATTGCAAAGGCGATACACGAAAAATCGTTGAGGGCCAAGAATCCGTTTGTAAAGATCGACGTGGGAGCACTCACAGAATCTTTATTTGAAAGCGAATTATTCGGTCATAAAAAAGGCGCATTTACCGATGCACGGGAAGACCGCACAGGACGAATAGAATCGGCGAATGAAGGAACCCTGTTTCTCGATGAAATCGGCAACATCAGCTTAACCCAGCAGGCAAAATTACTGACCGTCTTACAGAATCGTTTCATCACCCGCCTGGGAAGCAATCAACCCGTTCCGATTGATATCCGGCTGATCTGCGCAACCAACGTTTCACTGGCCGATCTTGCTAATGAAAGCCGGTTCCGAAAAGATTTGATCTACCGCATTAATACGGTGGAAATTATGGTTCCTCCACTCAGAAAAAGAGGAAATGATATTATTCTTCTTGCAGAACATTTTGCAAAAATCTACGGCGGAAAATATTTCAAACCCAACATCAGCTTCGATAACTCGGCCATGCAAAAACTCATGAACCACCCGTATCCGGGAAATGTGAGAGAACTGCAATACACAATCGAACGCGCCGTCATCATGAGCGAGGATCGTGTTTTACAGGCAAAAGATCTGATTTTTTCACCCATAGAAACCGCGCCGCAAAAACAGACTTTTGAAGAAGATCTGAACCTGGGAAACCTGGAAAAAAATGCTATTCTGGTGGTAATAGAAAAACATAACGGAAACATCACCAAAGCAGCAAAAGAATTGGGTTTAACGAGAACAGCGCTTTACCGAAGGTTAAGCAAATACGATATTTAAAAACTTTAAACTTCTATGTTTAAACTACAATTTGGACTGATAGCGAAAGTTGTTTTTCTCGTGATTACCGTTGCCTTTACAACCTACCTGACCTTAATTGGGGAAACCGTTTATCTGATCCTGTTAATTCCGCTGATAATTTACCAGGTGTACGACTTTTACCGTCTGAACCAACTGGCTTTAAAGGAGGTAAATCAGTTTGTAGACAGTGTTTATTACAACGATTTCTCCCGCCATTTTAATGTAAAAAGTGCGCCTGCATCAATAAAACCGCTGCGTATCGGATTCAATGAAATCAATAAGGCCCTGAAACAAAGCAGCAAAGAGAAAGAAACACAGTACCAATACCTTCAGAAAATTCTCGAACTCGTAGAAACCGGAATTCTTTCGTTTGAAATGGAATCAGGAGAAATTGTGTGGATGAATGAATCGCTGAAAAAGCTGCTTGAGGTTCCTTATCTCAAAACCATTCATTCCCTCTCAAAAAGAGATTGGGATCTTTACCATGAAGTAATGTCTATGCCGCTTGGTCAGTCAATTGTTGTTACAGCAAAGCAAGACAGAAATCCAATTAAGATATTGCTCTCGGCAACGGCCTTTCAAACGGAAGGGAAGAAATATAAACTCATCGCCTTTCAAAATGTAAATGAAACCCTCGATGAGAACGAAAACAAAGCCTGGCAAAAACTTTTAAGCGTGATGACCCACGAAATCATGAATTCGGTGGCGCCGATTTCTTCCTTATCAGACACGTTGAAACACCGGCTGGCAGAGTCAAAGGAAAATGTGTCGTCGCAGAATCTGCCGGCATTCGAAGATATTGAACTCGGTATTGAAACCATCAAAAGAAGAAGTGAAGGATTATTAAAATTTGCTGACACCTACCGGAATCTTAATAAG
This sequence comes from Bacteroidota bacterium, assembly GCA_023423835.1. Lineage (GTDB taxonomy): Bacteria > Bacteroidota > Bacteroidia > Chitinophagales > Chitinophagaceae > JAFAEW01. The sequence goes on from JAFAEW010000103.1 coordinate 11,062, forward strand.
ATCAGCAAACCCAACATTAAAAAAATATATGTTCGCGATTTGTTTGAAAATCTGCAGATCCTTATGCAGCCGACCTTCGATCAAAAAAACATTGAGCTCGATGTAATTCTGAAAGATCCGGATCTCACCATCGAGGTTGATCAGAACCTGATCGAACAGGTAATCATAAACCTATTGGTAAATGCCATTGACGCTACCAAAGAAAACGAAGAACCGGTAATTGCATTGGGCGCCTATCTTACTCATGGAAAGAAAGCGGTGATAAAGGTTTCGGATAACGGATCTGGAATAACGGAAGACGTGCTCGATCAGATCTTCGTGCCTTTCTTCAGCACCAAAAAAACCGGAAGCGGAATCGGGCTTAGCCTTTGTAAACAAATCATGATGGTGCATAAAGGAAACATAAACGTGCAAAGCAAACCCGGTGAAGGAACGGCATTCACACTCAGCTTCAACTGATCATTCTGCTTTTGTTTCAAATCTGAAATTATTTCACGCAATTGCGCTTGATTCACAAATAGTTTGTAATTTCCACCGTTCAAAAATGCTTGTTGATAATTGATGAACAATTAATCCCCACAAACAAAAAATTAAACAGAAAAATTAACTGACACATGAATGCAATCATCAGGACAAAGCTTTCGGCGATGATGTTCCTCGAATTTTTTATTTGGGGTGCATGGTACACCACTATTGCGGTTTATATGACGAAACACAACATGCAGGATCTCACCCACTGGCCTTTCACCGTAAATCCGATCGCGGCAATCATAGCGCCGTTTTTCGTGGGATTTATTGCAGACCGGTATTTTGCCTCAGAAAAGGTGTTGGGAATCCTCCACATCATCGGCGGCATCATCATGTTTCTTACGCCCTCAACCAGCGGCAATCCGGTTGTATTCATCTTGTTATTATTGGCTTATAATATCTGTTATATGCCTACTATGAGCCTTGCCAATACGGTAGCGTTTAATACCATGACTGATCAGGGAAAAGAATTTCCTGCCATCAGGGTTTTTGGAACGATAGGCTGGATTGTTGCCGGTCTTACCATCAGTTTTATACTCGGAAATTTTGTTGCAGATAATGTAAAACCCGAAGAAACCGCGCTGCCGCTTTATATGACCGCCGGGGCAAGTATTCTCCTCGGGCTATTTAGTTTTACACTTCCTCATACACCTCCACCGGCCAAGGGAAAGAAAATTTCCGCCCGGAGTATCATTGGCATCGACGCGTTAAAACAATTGGGAAGTCCGTCCTTTTACATCTTCCTCCTTTGCTCGTTCTTAATATGTATTCCACTGGCTGCGTATTACAATTTCACGCAGATCTATCTTGAAAGTGCAAAGTTTGAAAACATTGCCGCCACGCAAACAATCGGTCAGGCTTCGGAAGCCTTCTTTATGCTTTTGATGCCGTTTTTCTTTGTTCGGCTCGGCGTAAAATGGATGCTCGCAGCGGGCATGCTTTCCTGGGTTTTGCGGTATGCTTTGTTTGCCCTCGGCGCACCCGATGCCGTAACCTGGATGATCATCGGCGGTATCGCCCTGCACGGACTCTGTTATGATTTCTTCTTTGTAACCGGACAAATCTATGTAGATAAAAAGGCGAATCCGCAAATCAGGGCGCAGGCACAGGGTCTTATTATCTTTGTGACCTACGGAATCGGAATGCTCATTGGCGCTCAGATCGCAGGAGCAGTGTATAATAATTTCCTTGCAGGCGGCACTTCGCTAACACTCGATCAATGGCACGACTTCTGGTGGATTCCTGCAATTTTTGCAGCGGCGGTGCTGGTATTATTCATCCTGCTTTTTCATGAGAGACTGAACAAATCGCTACCTGCCAAAGAAGAACCGGTTGCGCTTGTTTGACGATTTTTTGGATATCAGGGTTCGGTCCCGATAGCCATCGGGATGGCATCGCCTGTTGCATCGCACCCTTCGGGGTCCCGTTTGCATGGCGTCAGAAAAAAACAAATTGAATATCGTCTCTGCTGAGACAAATATTAAACACAAATTTTCAGTTATGAATATTTCAATGTTGGGTTCAGGATTTATAGCAAGATTTTATGCAGATTCTATCCAGGGATATCGCAATAAAGACAAGATTGTGAGTGTCTATTCCCGGCGCGAAGCGAGTGCAAAAAAGTTTGCCGATGATTATCAGGTGGTTCATTGGACAACCGAAATGGAAGCGGCAATAGCAAGGGAGGACGTTGATATTGTCTGCATATCACTTCCAAACAATCTTCATGAAGAAGCGGTACTGCTTTGTTGTAAACACAAAAAAGCGGTTATGACCACCAAACCCCTGGGACGAAATGCTGAAGAGGCGTTGCGCATGCTGCAGGCGGTAGAAGAAGCCGGAATTTTCAACGGCTACCTCGAAGATCTAGTTTATACACCAAAGTTTTTAAAGGCGATGGAAAGCGTAAAAAACGGTGCTTTGGGGAGAATTCTCTGGGCCAAATCAAGGGAAACCCATCCCGGCCCGCACAGTGAATGGTTTTGGGATCTCGAGCAGGCCGGCGGCGGTTGTATTTTGGATCTCGGATGCCATTGCGTCGAAATTACAAGGAGCTATATTGGAAAAGATATAAAACCGGTGGAAGTGATGTGCTGGGCCGATACGCAGGTAAAACCGATTGAGGCCGAAGACCACGCCATCGCACTCGTGAAATACGAAAACGGCGCTATCGGACAGTTTGAAGTAAGTTGGACTTTCCGCGGTGGCCTTGACCTGCGCGATGAAGTCATGGGAACCGAAGGAACAATCTGGATCAACAATTTTCTTCGAACAGGATTTGAAATGTTTACAACCGGCAAAGGCGCCGACTATGTGGCAGAGAAAGCCGAAAGCAATACCGGATGGCTGTTTCCCGTGGGCGATGAGCTGAATGAACTGGGTTATAACCACATGTTTATGGACATGTTTAACAACCTCGAAAAAGGGAATGATCCGAAAGAAACTTTCTATGACGGCTATATTGTAAATGCTATTCTCGATGCGGCCTACCGTTCAAACCGCTCAAAACAGTGGGAGCCGGTTGATCTCAAAGTCTGGAGAGGAAAGGAAGGACTGCAGAAAGAAAGCACGCTGGTTGATTATGATGAGGACAATTATCTCATTAAAGAAGAAATGACCCATTTTGGAGCAAAGAAGCTGATTCTAAAAAATAAAAAAACAGGAAAGATCGAAGAGAGAGTGCTGGAATAATTGATGTGAGGGTTCCCTTCGTGGCGATTTTCTTAGGCTTCCGGTTGGTGAAAAGAACAAGCGGAGGTGCTTCGTTCAAACGGCATTTTCTACAATTTCGGGAATAATTTTTCCGTGATGAAGCTTCTCTTTTCTCTAAAAACGACTACAGATTTATGAAACGCAGAAAATTTATGCAACAATCGGTTCTAACCGGGGCGTCGATCCTTACGGCTTCTACCCTTTTCTCGAAACCGGTACAGCCTGAACGGAATGAGAAGCTGTTTCACCTGAACTATGCCATCCATGACGGGATGTTCTCAAACAATGCCGGGAAGAATTTTTTGGATCAGATACAGTTTGCCTACGACCTCGGTTTTCGTGCCATTGAAGACAACGGAATGATGGACCGGCCAAAAGAAGAACAATCGAAGATCGGAAACCTGCTGGGAAAACTGAATATGCAGATGGGCGTTTTTGTGCTGAACTTCGATCACTGGCCCGTTAAAACCTCTCTTACTTCGGGGGATAAGGAGTGGCGCGATAAATTTTTGAAATCCTGCAAAGAAGCAATCGAAACTTCCAAACGTTGCAATGGAAAATTCGTAACCGTCGTTCCCGGAAATTTTGATAGAAGATTACCTATCGGTTATCAGACTGCAAACGTTGTAGAATCCTTGCGTGCAGCCTGTGAAATTTTCGAACCAACGGGCATCATCATGGTATTGGAAGCCTTAAGCGACACGCCCGATCTCTTTCTTCGCCATTCGGATCAAACCTATTCCATCTGCAGGTCGGTGAACAGCCCATCGTGTAAGTTTTTGTTCGATTTGTATCACATGCAACGGAATGAAGGCAACATCATCAATAACCTCGATGCTGCCTGGAGTGAAATCGGTTACCTGCAAATCGGCGATAATCCCGGAAGAAACGAGCCAACGACCGGTGAAATGAATTATCGAAACATCTTCAAACACATCTACGATAAGGGTTATTCCGGCGTTTTAGGGATGGAACACGGCGTTTCAAAACCGGGAAAACAAGGCGAACTTGATCTGGTGAAAGCTTACAGATGGTGCGATGACTTTTCGGATAGCAGCTATAAATAAGCAAAGAAGGTGGAATCAGATAAAAATCTCCTCTTCGTTCACAGATGACTGCGGATGCAGTTGATTATAGACCGACAAAAATTTCTTCACTGCTTCCCTTCCTTCGGCTTCAAGTTCAACTGAAAAGTTGTTCACGTACAAGCGGATATGTTGCCACATCACGCGTTCATCCATCTCCTGCGCATTGTTTTTGATGAAATCGGGGAGATCAAAAAAGTAATTTTGTTGCGCATATTCGACGCTCTTTTTTATCAGTTGATCTACCTTTTTAATAACTTCAGGATCGATATTTCTCCTGGCAACAATACCGCCAAGCGGGATGGGAAATTCTGTTTTCTCTTCCCAGAAATTTCCGAGGTCAACCAGCTTTCTAAGCCCTTTCGATTCATAGGTAAACCTGTTTTCGTGAATAATCACCCCGGCATTTACCGCTCCGTTTAGTACCGCATCTTCTATTTCGTTAAAAGGCATAAAAACCTTGTGTTTCGCGTTTGGATACGCCATCGAAAACAGAAGATGTGCGGTTGTATTTTCACCCGGAATGGCGATCTTCCCGTTTTCAATTTCCTCACCGGAAGTTTCCGGCTTCACGATGAGTAAAGGACCAACACCTCTTCCGAGTGCACCTCCGCTATTCAATAAAACATAATTATCGAATACCAGCGGTAAAACCCCATAACTGATCTTTGAGAAATCAGATTTGCCCGCTATTGCGCCCTCGTTGAGCGTTTGCACATCCTCCAGGTGAACATCAAACTCAAAATCCCCGGTATCAATTTTCCGGTTTACGAGCGCATCAAAAATATAGGTATCATTCGGACAGGGTGAAAATCCAAGTGTAAATCTCATTTTTTTTCAGTTAACAGCTCAAAATATTTTTTCATCTCAAGCTGCAAATTTTGCAAAGCTTCCTCAAACAACCAATTTTCCTTATTGCGTTCTCCCACAAAATTGCTGATGGCTCTGATTTGGATAAAGGCAATATTCCGCTTTTTGCAAACATAATGAAAGGCTGCTCCTTCCATCGTTTCAATGTCTGCCTTGTATTTATATTTCAATTCCTCAATCCTTTTATGGCCGGTCGTAATCTGATTGATCGTCAATCCTCTTACAAGCCTTAAGCCGGTGAGATTGTGGTCAGCAATTCCGGTATTTAAAATCATTTTTCCGGTAAACGGCGGTTCATTTTCATCAGCAAGCTTCAGATCAAAGATATCATTCCATACACCCTGTTCTTCCACTCCCAGATCGCCAAGCATTTCTTCTTTTACAGCCACTACTTCAGCAGGTGGAATTTCCGTATCAAAAGATCCGGCGATCCCAATCTGAATGCAAAGATCAGGAGCATTTTCATGAAATATTTCGCTTAGATTTACGGCAGTTGCAAGCAGTCCCAGACCTGAAGTTTTAAAAGTAAACTGATGTTCCTTATTCGCCGGTTTAATAGTCCTGAAACTTTCTTCTACCGGTTGCAATTCTTTCTGTGTGGCAGCGGTTACAACGATTTTCATTTTTCCAAAGATAAGCAATCGGTTTTTTATGCTTTTTGGCTTTTCATTTCCTCAATTGAACAGCTATTGGCAATAGGATTGGGAAAGGTTATTTACATTTGCCGAATTTAATAATCTTATAGCCTAAATATTCATGGAAGCGGAAAATGAAAAAGTTCACTGTTTAATTATAGGATCGGGACCGGCAGGATACACGGCTGCAATATATGCGGCACGGGCAAACCTCAAGCCGGTGCTTTACCAGGGAATTCAACCCGGAGGGCAGTTGACCATCACTACAGAAGTGGAAAATTATCCGGGATATGCCGAAGGTGTTCAGGGTCCGGAAATGATGATCCATTTTGAAAAACAGGCATCGAGAATGGGAGCCGATATCCGGTTTGGAATGGCTACAGCGGTTGATTTTACAGGGCCGGTACACAAGGTACAGATCGATGAGGAAAAATGGATAGAAGCCGATACCGTGATTATTGCAACCGGCGCCTCTGCAAAATGGCTCGGTTTGGAAAGCGAGCAGCGGTTAAACGGATATGGCGTAAGTGCCTGTGCCGTTTGCGACGGATTTTTCTTTAGAAATAAGGAAGTGGCCATTGTGGGCGCAGGCGATACGGCTGCCGAAGAAGCCTTGTACCTCTCTAAACTCGCCAGCAACGTGCACATGATCGTAAGAAAGGACGAGAATAATATGCGGGCCAGTAAGGTAATGCAGGACCGTGTGAAAGCTGCTCCAAACATAAATATCTACTGGAATTCTGAAACAGTTGAAGTATTGGGCGATAACAGGGTTGAAGGGGTACACATAAAAAACAACCAGACCAACGACACACACAAGATCGATGTCAGCGCCTTTTTTGTGGCTATCGGACATAAGCCTAACAGCGATATTTTTAAAGGCTGGATCAATATGGATGAAGCCGGATACATCACAACCGTTCCCGGAAGCAGTAAAACCAATGTGGAAGGCGTTTTTGCCGCCGGAGATGTGCAGGACAAGATTTACCGTCAGGCGGTGACAGCCGCAGGAAGCGGATGTATGGCGGCCCTTGATGCGGAAAGATATCTCAGTGAAAAAGGGATCGTTTAAAAATATTTTCAATGGAGATCAGTCTCACAGGCTTATTATTTCATGCTTTTCATGGATTATATGAGGAGGAAAAAAAACTGGGAGGAGACTTTGAAGTAAACCTGACGGTTTCGTTCCATCCCATAAAATTTCCGGTTATTCAGCTCGAGGAAACCATCGATTACAGCCGCTTATACAACCTTGTAACGGAAGTGATGACTATTCCGCAACCGCTAATTGAAACGGTTATGATCTCGCTTTCGAAAAAAATTTTCGATACATTTTCAATTGCGGAGACGGTTCAGATTTCAATCACCAAAATTAATCCGCCGATCATTGCTTTTCAGGGAAGAACCACTGTTTCTGCAACCTTGCAAAGAAATCAATTAAACATTTTGTAATGATGAAAGCCTTCCTACCTCTCCTGTTGTTGTTTTATTTCACCGCCACATTTGCACAGGATACGAAACTACTTTTGAAAGAAGCTTCTAATGAGGAAAAAAATCTGAATGAATCAGCGGCCTTTGATAAATACCGGGCAGCGGTTGCCATTGATTCAAATAATATAGAAGCGCTTATACATTTATCGGCGATTTCGCTGGCAAGAGGAATTCGTTCGTCAGACAAAAAAGAAAAGGATAATCAGTTTCAACAATCGCTGCAGTTTGCCAACCTGGCAGTCTCAGCGCATGAAACGAATTCCGACGCGCAGACAGCCGCCTCTCTCGCCAATCAATATTTAGCTTCCGTTGCAAATAACAATAAGGTAATGGCTGATTATTTAAAGACGGCCATTGGAGAAGCAGAAAAAGGATTTGCACTTAATGAGGAAAATGGATACGCAGCCTACGCCCTCGGACACCTGCATTTTCAACTCGTGCAGTTACCCGGTGTAAAAAGATCGATCCTGAATAATATTTACACTGAAAATTTCAAAGGAAATATCGACAGTGCAATATATTACTTTGAACGATCACGGTCACTACTGCCCTATTTTGTTCGAAACCACCTCGAGCTGGCAAAGGCGTACAACTATAATAATGAGCCGGCAAAAGTCATTGAAATTCTTAATAAACTAATAAAACTTCCTAACCGCACAGTTGATGACAAAGCACTGAAATCAGAAGGAGAACGACTGTTAAAAAGCATGTTGTAAAGTTTTGTCCCTTTGCTCTTCTTTCTGCTTTTTCTTTAAATAAACATGGATCTCCGGATTTTGCACATTTGTTGATATAATAGCATTTAAATAAAATCAACATTTGGACGATGGACAAAAAAATCGGCGATATCTATGATCTGGCGCATGACTGGCTATTGAATTACGGGCCAAAAATTTTGATTGCAATTGTTATATTAATTGTAGGTGAATGGGTAATCCGTATCATCCGGAAACAGCTCAGTAAGGCGCTCGACAAACCGCGGCTCGATTCTATCAGACCTTTTCTGCTTGGGCTCATAAATATCGCGATGCAACTGATGCTTTTGCTGGTGATCATGCCAATTCTGGGCATCAAAATGACCGTGTTTACGGCGCTATTCGCGGCGATGGGCGTTGCTGCCGGCCTGGCGCTTTCGGGCACGCTGCAAAATTTCGCAAGCGGTATTCTGATATTAATGCTGAGGCCCTACAAAACCGGTGATAACATCATCACACAGGGCCAGGAAGGAACTGTTTCTTCCATCCAGCTGTTTTACACAGTCGTTACTTCTTTTGATAATAAAACCATCATTGTTCCCAACAGCAAACTTTCCAACGAGGTAATCTTTAATCTCAGCCGGAAAGGAACGAGAAGAATAGATATTGAACTGAAGTTTAATTACGGGATCGATTTTGAACAGCTAAAGGAAATTGTGTCGAAAACAATTTTAAGCAGTACACAACTGCTCCCTGTTCCAAAACACCGCGTAGCCATTTCGTCGCTCGAAACCGACGGCTATAAAGTGATGATCAATGCGTGGGCATTGGCCCATCATTTTGTTGACACCAAATACGAACTCAACAAAAGGATTATGGAAGACCTGAAGAAAGGCGGCGTTAAGCTGCCGGGTATGACATAAGGAATATGAAAGCATTTTTCCTATCTTTAAATCAAAAACTATGAATTACATAGAAACCTCCTCTCAGGAAAACGGCCGTCCGGTAAAACTCGCTTATTCCGATCATGGCAGCGGCGATCCGGTTTTGTTGATACATGGCTGGCCTATGAATAAACAGATGTGGGAATACCAGGTTGAACCGCTCGTTAATGCCGGATACCGCGTGATTGCCTATGACCGGCGTGGTTTTGGAGAATCCGACAAACCGTGGGACGGCTATGATTACAATACCCTCACAGAAGATCTCCGCAGTTTAATTGTACAGCTCAATCTGTCTGACATTACGCTTGTTGGATTTTCAATGGGCGGAGGTGAAGTGGCAAGATATTTTGGAAAATATAATGGCGAGGGCATCTCTAAAGTGGTCCTGATATCGAGTATTCTTCCACAATTGCTGCAAACCCAATCAAACCCCGATGGCGTCACACCCGATCTTGTAAACGATATGATGGGGCAAATGAATGAAGATCGTCCGCATTTTCTCGAGGCTTTCGGAAAGGCTTTTTTTGGCGTCAACCTGATCAGCCATCCGGTGAGCAATGCTTCGCTCGAATATTACCGTACGTTAACCGCGAGTGCCACACACCGGGCAACAATGCAATGTATGGACTCGTGGGCTTATACGGATTTCATCGAAGACACGAAAAAAATCAGCGTTCCAACGCTGCTGATCCACGGAGATAACGATAAAACCGTTCCGCTTGAAATCAGTTCCGGGCGCGCAGTAAAATTGATTCCGGGTGGCCAGTTGCTCGTGTATAAAGGCGCTCCGCACGGTCTGTACTTTACCGAAAAATCGAGGTTGAATCGCGATCTGGTGTCTTTCATAACCCGTGGAACTTTTTCTACAGATGATCTCCCGCCGGAGGGATATGATATTCTCCCGAGCAATGAGCCATTGATAACGAGATAAACAACGAAACTAACAGGTATGATTTTTTTGGCAGGCTTTTAGTTTTATAAAAGTAAATTCATCACCTCAAAATTTTTTAATCTATGAGAATACAATCATTTATTAACGGAATGCTTGTTGGACTAATGATCGGGATCTTATACGCCCCGGAAAGCGGTCAGCAAACCCGCCGAAAGATATCACGAAAAGCCTCAAATCTGAAAGATTCACTTGAAGACACTTACGACGATTTTAAAGAAGGAGTAGCAGATGAATTTGATCGTGTAAAAAATAAAGCTGAAAACCTGGTAAACAAAGGCGAAAGATATATGGGCGATAATGCCGGTTCTACCGGCGGGACCGGAAATATGTACCGGTAAACCCATCACGTAAACGAAACTAAAAGACCTCTGTTTTTCAAGAGGTCTTTTTTATAAATATCATCGAAGAAATTATGCTTCCTGATCTGAATAGCTGCTCACCGGTTCGCAGGTACAAATAAGATTGCGGTCTCCGACTGTATTATTGATCCTCGAAACACTCGGCCAAAACTTATTTTGTGTTACATAATAAAGCGGAAAAGCGGCTTTTTCCCTTGAATAACTTCTGTTCCAGGTTTCGCTGATGACAACCAACTGCGTGTGCGGAGCATTTTTCAACACATTATCCTTTTTATCCGCCAGGCCCTCTTCAATCTCTCTTATTTCACCACGAATGGTAAGCAGTGCATTACAAAAGCGGTCCAGTTCACCCTTGTCTTCACTTTCTGTTGGTTCAATCATGATGGTTCCGGGAACGGGAAAGCTCATGGTAGGCGCGTGAAATCCAAAATCCATCAATCTTTTGGCAACATCCTCCGCTTCAACCTCAGCCGATTTCTTGAACGGACGAAGATCCACGATAAACTCATGGGCGCAGGTACCCTTGCTTCCTGTGTACAGAATCTCAAAATCTTTTTTCAGGGAAGCATACATATAGTTGGCGTTCAGAATTGCATATTCAGAAGCTGCTTTCAGCCCTTCCGGTCCAAGTAATCTTATATACGCATAGGAAATGAGTAAGATGCTTGCCGATCCATAAGGAGCGGCACTCACTGCATGGGCCGGAGATAAAGACTGCATGCCTTTATCCTTCTCAAAGATTACATGTCCGGGTAAAAACGGACTCAAATGTTTTGCCACGCAGATAGGGCCCATTCCGGGTCCGCCTCCTCCGTGAGGGATGGCAAAGGTTTTATGAAGATTCAAATGACAAACATCCGCATTGATCATGCCCGGGCCCGATAGTCCCACCTGCGCATTCATATTTGCACCATCCATATACACCTGCCCGCCGAACTCATGCACGGTTGCAGTAATCTCTTTAACCGATTCTTCGAATACACCGTAGGTGCTCGGATAAGTAAGCATAATACCTGCAAGGTTTTCGGCATGCTGGGCCGCTTTCGCTTTCAGATCCTCCACATCAATATAGCCGTTGGGAAGTGCTTTAATGACCACCACTTTCATCCCAGCCATCACCGCACTGGCCGGATTCGTTCCATGCGCTGAAATGGGAATCAGCATCACATTTCGATGTCCTTCTCCCCTGCTTTCGTGATACGCTTTTATTGTCAATAATCCTGAATATTCGCCCTGAGCGCCGCTGTTGGGCTGCAAACTGCACGCATCGAGACCGGTAATTTCACAGAGATATGCACTCAACTCGTGCACAATCTGCAAATATCCCTCTGCCTGCGATGCCGGAACGAATGGATGCATCCTGCTCCAATGGTTCCAGGAGAGTGGAATCATTTCGGTGGCGGCATTCAACTTCATGGTGCAGCTTCCGAGTGAAATCATGGAGGTGTTTAAAGACAGATCTTTATTTTCGAGCATCTTCATATACCGCATCATCTGGGTTTCGCTGTGATGGGTATTAAACACAGGATGGGTTAAAAATTCAGATCCACGCAGCAGCGAACGGGGAATATGATCGAGCTGGTCTTCGTCATTGATCTGAAAGGATACAGGATCAACATCGTTTTCAAAACAATTTATAAGATCGTAAAGATCGGCAATGGAAGTAGTTTCGTCCAGAGAAATGCCGATCATTGACTTATCAAAATAACGGAGATTTATTTTTTGACGTACCGCCTTTTCGCGGATAGTGCTGACATCGTTTGTTTTAATTGTAATAGTATCGAAAAATCTGTTTGACACTAGTTCATATCCTCTTTCTGCAATGGCATCGGCCACCACCCGGGTGAGTAAAGCCACCCTCTTTGCGATATTCTTCAATCCGTTGGGACCATGATAAACCGCATACATCGCGGCCATATTTGCCAGTAATGCCTGCGCCGTGCAGATGTTTGAAGTGGCTTTTTCCCGCTTAATATGCTGTTCCCTGGTTTGTAAAGCCATCCGCAATGCACGTTTTCCTTCGGCATCTACGCTAACGCCGATGATACGTCCGGGGATATTCCTTTTGAAATTTTCCGTTGTCGAGAAGAAGGCTGCATGCGGTCCGCCAAATCCTAATGGAACGCCGAATCTCTGAGCGGATCCAACCGCCACATCGGCCCCTAATTCACCCGGAGGGGTAAGTAAGGTTAAGGCGAGCAGATCCGTTGCCATTACCACGTGTCCTCCAACCGAATGTACCTGCTCAATAAAGTGCCGGTAATCTTCAATGGATCCGAAATCGTCTGGATATTGAACAATGGCGCCGCTATAACTTGAGTCGAACTTAGCAGATTGGTAATCGCCAAAAACCAGTTCAATTCCAACCGGCCGCGCCCGGGTAATTAAAACGTCTTTTGTTTGAGGGAAAATTGCGTTATCGACAAAGAATTTCGGTCTCTCAATTTTATCACCCTTGTTTACAAAATGAAACAACATCGACATTGCTTCCGCAGCAGCCGTTGCTTCATCTAACAAAGAGGCATTTGCAATGGGAAGTCCGGTGAGGTCACTCACCATGGTCTGAAAATTCAGCAGACTTTCCAACCTGCCCTGCGAAATTTCTGCCTGGTAAGGCGTGTATTGTGTGTACCAGCCGGGATTTTCAAACAGATTTCTTAAGATTACCGAAGGCGTGATCGTATCGTAATAACCCTGGCCGATGTAAGTTTTAAAAACCTTATTCAGAAGACTCACCTCTTTGAGGTGTTTCAGATATTCGTGTTCACTCATTGACGGCGGCAGATCCAGTTCTTTCTGCATTCTGATGGAGGAAGGAACCGTACGGTCAATCAGTTCTTCCAATGAATCAACGCCAATGGTTTTCAGCATTTCCTGCTTTTCATCAGGAGTAATACCAATGTGTCTGCCAATAAATTCCGCAGACTCCTTCTCGAATAAATTCATTCTTGAAAATTGAAAATTTATAAAGTGCGGCAAAGGTAAAAAGCTTAGATGATATTGCAAGAGATGTAATCTTCTTTGACGAAAGTTTACGTGAAAAACATCTGATGGCTGCCGGCAGCTTCCCCACAGGCAGCTTCTTCTTTGCAGGCGACGCCAAACCGGTTACCAACGCAGGAGTGCGCTTGCCCACGTAAACCCGCTGCCAAAGGCCGCCAGGCAGAGAAGGTCGTTTTCCTTTACTTTTCCTTCTTCCCAGGCTTCGTTTAACGCGATTGGGATAGAAGCGGCCGTGGTATTTCCATATTTCTGGATATTATTGAAAACCTGTTCATCCCTTAGTCCGAGCTTTTTCTGCACAAACTGGCTTATTCTCAGATTGGCCTGATGAGGAATCAACAGATCAAGGTCTTTTGGACTGTAACCGTTGGTGCATAAGGCTTCCATAACGACTTCCGGAAATTTCTCAACGGCTTTTCTGAAGACAGTTTGTCCATCCATCGTGGGAGCGAAATCCTTCATTTCTGCAACTTCCTCCGGAATGAATGCTCCTCCGAAGGGGATGGCGGGCGCTTTATAGGAAATTCCGCCATGAATTCCTCCATGAAAGCCGGGATTTTGCATAGAAAGCAATTCCGCATCACTGCCATCGCTGTGCAGATGCGTGCTTAAAACGCCCTGTCCCTGCTTTTCGGTCGGTTGCAAAACCACTGCTCCGGCCCCATCTCCGAAAATGACCGAAACATGCCGGCTCTTGTTTGAAAAATCCAATCCAAACGACTGTACTTCTGATCCCACGAGCAGAATGTTTTTATACATACCGGTTTTAATAAACTGATCCGCAACACTCAGGCCATAAATAAAACCGCTGCACTGATTGCGGACATCTAATGCGCCGATCGAACGCATTTTCATTGCCCGCTGCAGTAAAACGCCGCAGCCGGGAAAAAAATAATCCGGACTAAGCGTGGCAAAAATGATGAAGTCAACATCCTCCACGGTAATGTTTGCACGGTCAATAGCAATCTGCGCGGCTTTCACGCCCAATGTAGTGCTTGTTTCCTCAAATCTTTTGGCATAATGACGTTTGCGAATTCCGGTTCTTTCAGTGATCCAGGAATCTGAAGTGTCAAGGATTTTTTCCAACTCAAAGTTGTCAACTGTTTGGGAAGGGATGTAACATCCAATTCCTCCAATTCGGGTATTAGGCATGATAGCAATCGTTTTTGGAAGACAAACATAAGGTTTTTTTAAATATTAAATAAAAATTAAAAAAGAAATTTTTGTACAAAAAAAAACCGGCGAGGAAAATCCTCAACCGGCGCGGTGTTTTTGATAGGTTGGCAATATTTTAAAAAAATCAACGGCCAATTTTATGCAATTCAGCCAAAAATCTACGCGTCCAATCAACTATTATCATGCCAAAATAAGTCTCTAAAACAGATTTAATTTCAATTAGATAACTTTGATTTTCTAAAGAGAAAAATCATGGGTATTCCGGTTGAAATAATTGTAGAATCTCATCCAGATAAGGGTCTGAGACGTATTGGTCATAAAGTACTAAACGGCGAACGTATCGGTTTTGAAGAAGGGATTTCGTTGTTCGAAAGAGGATCTATTGGATTTCTTGGCACTTTGGCAAATTGGAAACGGGAGCAATTACACGGTGACACTACCTATTTCAACCGTAACTTTCACATCGAACCCACCAACGTATGCGTTTTCTCCTGCCGCTTTTGCTCTTATTCACGCCTCTATTCACGCCGCGAAGAAGGATGGGAATTGAGTATCGATCAAATGATGCATATTATCAAAAGCTATGACCATAGGCCGGTTACGGAAGTGCACATTGTAGGAGGCGTACATCCTAAATTGAATCTTGCATTTTTTACGGAACTTATGCGACAGATAAAACAACATCGTCCTGACCTGCATATCAAAGGTTATACGGCGGTGGAACTGGATTATATGTTTCGAAAAGCAAAGGTTTCGGTTGAAGAAGGAATGCGGATTTTACACGAAGCCGGTCTCGATTCCTTGCCCGGCGGTGGGGCTGAAATTTTTCATCCGGAAATTCGCCAAAAAATCTGCGCGGACAAGGTAGATGCAGAAGGATGGCTCGCCATTCACGAAGCGGCACACAAACTTGGGATGCATTCCAATGCAACCATGCTTTTTGGGCATATTGAAAAGCCCGAACACCTGATCGACCATATGGAAAAACTGAGACAACTGCAGGATCAAACCCATGGCTTCAACACCTTCATTCCCCTCAAATTTAGGAATAAGAATAATGATATGTCGAATGTAAGAGAAACGACGCTCGTTGAGGATATGCGACTCTATGCAGTTTCCCGGCTTTACCTCGATAACTTTCCGCATCTTAAAGCCTACTGGCCGATGCTTGGCCGACAAAACGCACAGCTTTCACTTTCCTTCGGCGTCAATGATCTTGATGGAACAATCGATGATACTACTAAAATTTATTCCATGGCCGGAAGTGAGGAACAAAAGCCGTCTTTATCCACCGCTGAACTTGTAACCCTCATCAAACAGGCAAAAAGAAAACCGGTTGAAAGGGATACTCTGTACAATCTGGTCAGGGATTATTCCGCGGAAGAGGTATTGCCAAATTAACAGCGGGAAAGACGTGGAGTGATTTGATCAATTTACGAAGTTCCACCAGATTCCAAATCTAAACCAGAGTGGCCGTTGCGGATAAAAGGGAGCACTGAAATTATAGCGGGTGAAATTGAATTTGTCTTCGGGATTCACAGAGTTAATATTTTCAAGCCGCAGATAACCTTTGAATGTTTTTATCCGAAAATTAAGATACAAATTGATGCGGGGCAGGTTGCCGGCAGTACTGATAGAATCCTGCACATAAAATTGCCCGTTAAAAGGCGAATAATTGTCTGCATCATAAGGACTGTAATACTCTAATTCCAGCCCGGTTGAGAGGTAGAGATTTTTGAAGAAATTTCCTTCGAAGGCGAGGCGGTTTCTCGTGATAAAAAGCGGCAGGTTAATGGGTGGATTTCCGGTGGCTTTCTGCAGATGCGCTTCCACATACCAATTGATATGGCGGCTGAGCGGAAGTTTTTTATCGCCCTCCACATGCAGCACATTAAAAAGGGAAGACTGCTGTTTTGCGCCATAAAAATCATCGAAATAGATGTAATTCGTGATGATGTAATATTCGCCGTTTAAAGCCGCGCTGATCTTAGGAAAACTCATACTTGCAAATGCTTTCGTAATATTCTGCTTCTTAAAATTCTGATCCGGAAAAACTGGAAACGAAGTTACCTGGGGCGAAAAAATGGCGGAGGCAGAGCGGTTAACATTATTAAATCCCAACAATAAAGATCCTGATTCGTTATTTAAGACTCTTTCAAGGGATAAGGCCGCCTCATAATCGCCGGCATAGTTTCCGGCCGAATAGAGTTTTCCGCTGGCTGCAAGATCCCACTTCTTGTTTCTTGTACGGTTTCTGTATTCCGCGGCCAGATAAACGTTGTTGTATTTCTTCAGGTAGGGATAATATCCCCCGGCAATCATTTCATATCCTGCTCCCAGTTTTAGAAATTGTGCCGGATTATTTTTCTGCGGATAGGAAATAACATCGACCCTGTTTTCGAGGGTTTCCCATTTATCTCTGAAATAAACCTGCCCGGGCGGAAGAAAATTGTAATAGGTTTCATATAATTCATCAACCGGCAGGATATCCTGGAAAACATAATTGCTGCTTGTATAACGGATGGTATGCTGAAACCTCAATCTCGGATAGAATAGTTTGATGGTCACCGAATCTGTAACGAGGGAATCTTTTTGGCCGAAATCGAAACGCTGCCGCAGTAAAACCGTACTGTTGTCGTAAAGCGTTCCTGTATTGATGTTGGTACTGAGAAAATTTCTCGAAAATGAAGAAGTATTTCCAAGTCGCACAGGAATTCCGAATGGGTCATTAAACGACAGGCCCGTCAGATTATCGGTGTTTTGAATGCCGCCGTTTTCAGATGAACGGATCTTATTTGAAATATAGATGATCTCATTTCCATATCGTTTATTACCCGATTGCATGGCAAGATTGATCCGAAGGTTATTATGACTGGTATTTTGATTTTTGAATGCACCGGGAGCATTGATCATCCGGTATTCGAATGCAAAATTTACATTAGACTTCCGGTTTTGTGTATGCAGCACATTAATCATTTGTTCGGACTTACTTCCGAGCATATATCCCAGTTGGGTGAATGGCCGCGTAGTATTGAAAAACCGGGTATTTGCGGTGGTAAACTGATAGATATCGTAACTATGGAAACCCGCATCGAAGCCAGCCTTCATGAAAGGCGAGAATATCAGCGGGCGGGCGGCATTTCCGAAATTTCCCAGGTCAACATAATAATAAGGAACCGGGAAGCGACTGTAAAAATCATTGATCGAGGTATCCATCTTGTAGCTTCTGCCCGAATCAAAATAGTGGTAACTGATGGTGATGGAATCGGCATAGGGGTCGCGGTGCTCCAACTGTTTTTGTGTGGTGTCCTGCGTTATGCGGCGGCTGTCGAATGTTCTTGGCGGACGCAGGTCGGTATCAGGAACTACCTGTGCCTCTGCTCTTGATAAGGATGCAAAAACGAATAAAAAAACGAAAACGATATTGGCGGTAATTCTCGAGTGCATGTTAATCGACGCAAAGTAAGGCTAAAGCTTCGATGAAAATAAGTTGCCGGGGGTGTTTCAACAAAATTTAGGAAACAAAAGCCATCATTTCGTAAAATAACCGGCTGAGTTTTGGTTCAGCCTCTTTAGCGGCCATCAGCACTTCCTCGTGGGTAATCGTATTTTCATCCTCGCGGATCCCAAGATCGGTAACCACACTTACCGCAAAAACTTTCATCCCGGCATGTACTGCCACAATAACTTCCTGAACGGTGCTCATTCCTACCACATCCCCGCCAACGATCTTTATCAATTTGTACTCAGCCCTGGTTTCGAAAGTTGGACCGGTAACTGCGGTATATACCCCTTCATGCAACTGCAAACCAAATTTTTCGCCCACCGTCTTTGCCTTTTGAATCAGCTCTGAATCATAAGGCTCACTCATATCGGGAAATCTTACGCCAAGCGCTTCTTCATTGGGACCGATCAGCGGATTTACCGTAAAGAAGCTGATATGATCCTTGATGATCATCAGATCTCCCACCTTGTAATCAGAATTTACTGCTCCCGATGCATTTGAAATGAAGATAAAACCGGCACCAAGCATCTTCATCACCCTGACCGGGTAAGTTATCTGCCATGGGCTGTAGCCTTCGTAATAATGAAATCTTCCCGCCATTACCACTACCCGCTTTCCATTGAGCTTTCCAAACAACAACTTTCCCTGATGACCTTCAACCGTACTTACCGGAAAATGCGGGATCTTATCATAGTCAATGGCACATTCCAACTCAATTTCTTCCGTCAGTTTTCCTAAACCACTTCCTAATATAATAGCAGCATCGGGCTTTTGATCGTATTGCTGCTTAATAAAGGACAAGGTTTCGGATAACTTCTGCATTAAAGGAGCACTCATGGTCTTATTTGTCTTTGAATTTTAAAGATTAAACGCGGCAAATATAACTACGCATCTTCGCTTTGGGTAAGATGCATTGTATTATCTGAAATCTTCATTGTCAAACTCATCATCTTCCTCATTGCTAAAATTTCCCAGATTCATCATACTTCCGATCAGATCTTTGAACTGCGTTTTTCCTTCAATGGTGTTTTTGCTGATCAATGAATACGACGAAAGGCCGTATAAGACAAATTCCATAAGCAAGGCCGTTTCGCGTTCATTTGCCCGGGGATACAATTTCTTCACCAATCCGTAAAGTCCTTCTACCTTGTAGAGTTCGCGGATCTTTTCTGCATCGTTCATTTCCCATCCCAGGTCTACATGATTTCCCCGGTCAAACCAGCGGGTTATATTTTTGTACGGACTTTCTTCTTCCTTTGGATTTGGCTGTCCCTTCCCCTTTCGTTTTTTCAAACCTTCGGGGTTCGGGAAATATTGTACAAACTGTGTTCTGATCGCCTTATCAATCAAATGCAGTGCAACCTGATACGGGCCTTCCTGTTCGCCTTCATATACCAATTCGATCTTTCCGGTAATGGAAGGGATTATTCCCGTAAGATCGCTGATCCAAACCTGGGTACCCGATTCGCGGTTAAGAATCGCCCTTCTTTCCGCAGTACTGATTGCATTTTCAAAAGCCGTAATGGTAAGCCTTGCGCTCACACCACTTTTCTTGTCGATGTATTCACTTCCCCTCGCTTCAAATGCTACCTGTTCAATCAATCGTCTTACCAGGTCACTAACCGTGATCGATTCGTTTTGTTCGGTTAAAACATTTGCCTCCTGCTCGGTAATAGAAAGTGCGGTTTCAATGGTTTTCGGATAATGCGTTAAGATCTGGCTTTGAATTCTGTCTTTCAAAGGCGTAACGATGCTTCCTCTGTTGGTATAATCTTCAGGATTTGCGGTAAAAACAAATAAAATATCGAGTGGAATACGCAGCTTAAATCCCCTTATCTGAATGTCTCCCTCCTCGAGAATATTAAACAATGCTACCTGTATTCTTGCCTGCAGATCCGGGATTTCATTGATTACGAAAATACCTCTGTTGCTCCTCGGAATGATTCCGTAGTGGATTACCCGTTCATCCGCAAATGTCAGCTTCAGATGGGCCGCTTTTATCGGATCTATATCACCGATGAGATCCGCAACACTAACATCCGGGGTGGCAAGTTTCTCGCCATATCGCTGGCTTCTGTGCAGCCATGCCACCGGCGTTTCGTCGCCGAGCTCGGCTATCAGGTCGCGGGCATATTTGCTCAATGGATTAAACGGATCGTCGTTTACCTCGCTGCCCTGTACTATGGGAATAAACTCATCCAGCAACCCGGTCATCTGCCGCGCCATGCGTGTTTTCGCCTGTCCTCTCAAACCCAGAAATAAAATGTTGTGACGGCTAAGCAAAGCCCTTTCCGTATCGGGAATTACCGATTCTTCATATCCTATGATGCCCGTGAAAGTATTCTCCTTATTTCTGATCTTTTCAATGAGATTTTTACGAATCTCGTCTTTTATGGAAAGCGAAGTGTAATTCGTTTTCTTAAGGTCGCCCAATGTCTTTATCGAATCAATATTCATGTTCATTATCCTGTCTGGTGTTATTACAAAATTTGAAGTTAAGCCAAAGTTTACAGTTCGTGCCGGTTATTGATTTCAGTGAATGTTAAATTACGAAAACCGCTTTTATTTGCTTTTTTGCTTTTGAAGGAAGTAAATAAAATCTGTTGAAGGAATATTTTTTTGATGAAGCTGTTGCAGCAGATTTACAACCTGTCCGCGATGATAGGTACCGTGGTTACTCATGTGCATCAATACTTTCCAGACTTCACTCTTGAAAAATTCTTTTTTACTGTTGTAATACGCAAACTCATGCAGTAAGGAAGCCTCGGATGAACGGGCAACCCATTCTTTCCATTTTGCCGACTGCGTTCTAAGATTGAAGGCTATCTGTGGAAACGGCATCTCATTGAACTGGGGATATTCCACTTTCTCTACCAATCTGATCCTTTGCCACCACACAAATTCGGCATACCAAA
The DNA here is from genome assembly GCA_023423835.1 of Bacteroidota bacterium. Classification (GTDB taxonomy): domain Bacteria; phylum Bacteroidota; class Bacteroidia; order Chitinophagales; family Chitinophagaceae; genus JAFAEW01. Next base: position 31,932 of record JAFAEW010000103.1, read on the forward strand.
CGTGAAAAAAAGTTTCGGAGATTGACCGGAAACTTGAAGGAAGCTGCTCATTCAAAAGCTTTTCATCCAGTTTAAGAGAATAGTCAAGCAGTCTTTCATTCGCCCAGAGATTATACGAAGAATAAGCCTCCAATATTTCCTTCATTGCCTTTAATTAAATTAATTTTGACGGTCGATCTGATATTTCTCCAAAATTATCTAAAAAATTAAACCACTGAAGTATGAAAAAAATTGCAATCCTGATTTTAGCTTTTTTATCCATTCAGACTTTTGCACAGAAAGACAAACGTTTTGAGGGATTGGATAAGGAGTTTCAGAAAGTCTTGTCAGAATGGAAAGCGGCAGGATTTGCGGTAGCAGTGGTGGAAAAAGACAAAGTCATCTATGCCGATGGATTCGGCTATCAGGATATTGCAAATAAGGTTCCTGTATCAACCAATACGCAGTTTGCCATCGGAAGCTGCTCCAAGGCATTTACCGCGGCCTTACTCGGATTGTTACGAAAGGATGATAAAGTGGATTTTGACAAGCCCGTGCGGAACTATTTGCCGCAACTGATGTTTCAGACCGATGAATTAAACAACCATGTAACCCTTAGAGATATGATGTCGCACCGGACGGGATTGCCGAGACACGATTTTTCATGGTATTTATTCCCATCCCATTCGAAGGACAGTTTGATTGAAAGAATCAAATACCTCGAACCCTCCGCCGGTCTGCGCGAAAAATGGCAATACAACAATTTCATGTATCTCGCTGCGGGTAGGGTTACGGAACAGATTACCGGGAAAAGCTGGGAGGAAAATATCCGGGAAAAAATATTTCTTCCATTGGGAATGACGCAATCAAATGTGTCATTGAAGGAATGGGTCAATTTTCCAAATGCGGCAACCGGGTACGATGTAAAAAAAGACACGATCCACAAAATGGATTATTACGACATTGCTGCCATGTCGCCGGCCGGGAGTATAAACAGTACGGTCAACGATATGAGTAAGTGGATGATTACGTGGATCAATAACGGAAAATACAACGGCAAGGAAATTCTTCCTGCTTCCTATATCAATGAAGCGATATCCTCCCAGATGGTGATGAATGGCGCCTTACCAACCGAGCAAACTCCGGATGTGTTCTTTGCAAATTACGGGTTTGGATGGATGACCAGTTCTTATCGCGGACATTACCGGGTAGAACATGGCGGAAATATTGACGGATTTAGTGCAAGCACCTGCCTGTTTCCATCTGACAGTATCGGGATTGTGGTTCTTTGCAATCAGAATGGTTCGAGTGTGCCCGCCGTAGTGCGCAATATCCTCGCCGACCGCGTTTTGGGATTACAAAGAAAAGACTGGCAATCGACCCTGAAGTCCGCTTACGACAAAGCGCAAAAGGCAGAAAAGGAAGCGGAGGCAAATGAGGTTTCCAATCAGGCGCAGGGAACCAAACCTTCGCACAAATTGCCAGATTATGAAGGCAATTTTAATAACAAAGGCTACGGAACGGTGGAAATCAGTTCGAAAAATGATTCTCTGTTTGCAAAAATCGGAACCAGAAATCTTTGGCTCAGCCATTTTCATTACGATGTTTTCCAACCTTTGGAAATAACGAAAAATGAAGGGATTGACACCTCCAACCGCGATTGGCCGAAAATGACTTTCGGAATGAGCGAAGCCGGTGAAATAAACCGCATTTCCATCGGTTTTGAACCGACCCTGAAGCCGATCATTTTCAACAGAATTCCAAAAATTATCCAACTCGCGACCGATAGTCTTCAACAGTTTGTAGGCGAATACGACATCAGCGGCGTAACAATTAAGATTTACAGAAAAGGAAAGGATGGCCTTGCCATGTCAGTCCCCGGTCAACAGGAATATGAGTTGCAGCCGGTTCAGGATGATTTGTTTACCATCAAAGATCTCAGCGGATTTAAAGTGCAGTTTATCAAAAACGAGAAAAATGAAGTGACGGAGCTCCTATCCATTCAGCCCAACGGCACTTTCAAGGCTAAAAGAAAATAAACTTTTACGCTTCAGGATGATTATACAGGGGCAGACCATTGATCACTTTCGCAATGGCCTCTTCCTGAATGGCGATTCCTTTTGCTGAAGCTTCCTGCCGGATCTTTCCCGAATCTTTTTCAATTTCTGCAATTGGAATCGCTTTGGCTCTTTTTTCCATTGGCGGATTCAATTTTCCGGTTTTCTCAAATTCTGAAGCAGCAAGCAGGATGTCGGAAGGCAGATCGGTTTCACACCGGTAGGCAAGTTCGATAAACTGTTTGGCAAAATAGCTGTCGATCTGAATTCTCCGCTTCGACAGATGCGCAAATTGTCCTAATACGCGGCAAATATTTTCGCGTTCATCCGGACTTAACTGTTCCGCAAAATCATATTCCTCAATCTTTTTCAAACTAAGGATTACGGGCTCAAGCGCATCCACTGAAATGATAAAAACATTGTGGATGTCGTGTTTGTAAACAAACGATCTCAGATGGTCAAGAGTGTTGGAGGGAACGACAAAGAAAACATCGGTTTTCACATTTTCCTGTTTCGCGTACTTCTTTGCTTTTTCCGCCTGGTCTTTCAGATAGGCGGGAAAATTGGCAAGGTCATCACCACCCGGACTTTTCGCATCAAACACAATATATTCCTCACAAATGAAAAGTGTATTGTCCGGATCTCCCTTAAATGAAACCTTATCGATGTATTGTATGGTATATTTCTGGCAGATGGATTTGATGATGCTTTTTGCCCACTCCTGGTGGCGGCTCCAGGTTTCTTTCAACGCCCTTATGCGCCGGATCTCTGCCTGATTTCTCGATTCAATCTCTGCAGATCTCTCACTCTGGATCTGCGCCTGGATTTTAGAAAGTGTGGCCATACAGTTTGAATGTTCTGCCTGTCTGAATTCTTCATCTTTCAACAGCCGGGTGCTCTCTTTAGTCAGTCGTTCGCAATCTGACCGTATCCCCTGCAGCCTGCCCTTCGATTCAGAAAGTTCGTTTTCCAGTTGTAGCTTCCTGGCGGATAAGGTGGCGATGGCTTCGGCCTTTGAAGCGATTTCTTCCGATAGTCTTTTGTTTTGCCGGTTGTAATGATCAATCCGTTCGTTCAGCCGGTCGTTGTCTGATCGCAATTCGGCAATCTTCTCGCGAAAAGCATCAATCGTAGTGCCTTGTGAAGAATTAGCAGAAGTTAGCTGTGATATTCTGCCGGTTGCATCACGAATGTTGTCGTTTAGCCTTTGAACTTCATTTTCTTTCTTTAAAGCTGCTTCCACTGCTGATGCTGCTTCTTTCCGCAAGTTGCTGTTCTCCGATTCCAGTCGCATCACCATTAAACTATTGTGATCGAGACCGACAATTAGTTTTTGAAGATCGGCCGCGGCATCGAACAAAAGGTCTTTTATTTTCTTCCAACTGAATATTCTGCCTAAAAAACTCATCGACCTCAGTTCATGTATCAGCCGTTTAAGGTTGTCGAAGTGATTATCCATCGCCATGCAAATTTGATTGAAACTTAAAATTAGGATTAATGAAGCAACTCGGGCAGACCCGGTAAAAATAGTTTCCGGCGACTGCAAATCCTGAAGTAAACATTGCTTTATATTTGCAGGGATTAATCAGCAAGTTTTAAAATTATGAATCGCATATTGCTCCTTATCATCGCTGTTTCAACAATTTTTTCTTTCGGTTGCTCAAAAGAGGAAGCGGGCGGAATGAACAGTACGGATGAAAAATTTATGGTGTCAGCAGCTTTGACTGATCTCGCCGAAATAGATTTCGCTACAATGGCACTTTCGAAAAGCGAGACCGATTCTGTTCTCAACTTTGCTACTGCGATGAATCTCGATCACACAGCCAATCTTTCGACCCTAAGAGACTCACTTGCAAGGGAATTGAATTATAAACATCTGCCGACTACTATCGATACGGCACATATGTCTTTAAAAATAAAAATATCTGCCCTCACCGGCTACGATTTCGATACGGCTTATATTAACGGACAAATCAGAGATCACCAATCTGCCATTGCCGACTATAATATGGAAATCCGCAACGGCTACAACAAGGGTATCAAAGCTTTTGCTGCCGATAAATTGCCAATGCTACAGATGCATCTCGACCGGGCAAAAGCGGTGGCAAAATCGCTCCATCCGTAACTGGTTATTGGTATCCCATAGCCTGGAGTTTGAAAAGTTCGGCATAACGCCCGTTGTTTTGCAGCAGATCTTCATGGCTGCCTATCTCAATAATTTCACCCTGGTCTAACACGACAATGCGGTCCGCCATTCTCACGGTAGAAAACCTATGTGAAATCAAAACGGCGGTCTTTCCCCTGGTGAGCTCCGAAAATCGCCGGAAAACCTCATATTCCGCTCTTGCATCGAGGGCAGCCGTTGGTTCATCCAGAATTAAAACCGCGGCATCCTTCATGTACGCTCTCGCAAGTGCTATCTTTTGCCATTCCCCGCCGGAAAGTTCGACTCCCTGGTTAAACCGCTTTCCCAAAGCCTGATCGTACTTGCCGGGCAGCCTCTCTACAAGCGGATCTGCGAGGCTTTGCCTGGCTGCATCGATGATCAGCTTTCGATTATCCTTTTGGTCGATGTTTCCTACGGCAATATTCTGTGAAACAGTCATCTGATACCGTATAAAATCCTGGAAAATAACGCCGATCTCCCTGCGAAGTTCCATCAGGTCGTATTCCCGGAGGTCATATCCATCCAGAAGAATCCTGCCTTCGGTTGGATCATAGAGCCTTGAAATCAGTTTCACCAGTGTTGATTTTCCGGCTCCGTTCTCACCAACGAGGGCGAGCTTTTCGCCGGCCCGAAGCGTGAAGTTCAGATTTCTGTTGGCCCATTTCTCGGAATTTGCATATTTAAATCCCACGTTTTCAAATCTGAATCCCTCTTTTAGTGGCTTGGGAAACGGCCTTGCATTCTCCCTTGGAATGATTTCAGGCTGAATATCGAAGAAGTCGAAGAAATCGTTCAGATAAATAGCGCCCTGTGCAATGGTAGTGAACCTCGAAAGAATCCCTTCCAGCAATGTCCTTAACTGGCGGAAGGATCCGGCGAGAAAGGTGAGATCTCCTATCGTTAATTTTCCCTCAATGGTCTTAAGGATGATATAAACATAGGCGCCATAGTATCCAAAGGTACCCAGCAAGCTGAACAAGGTTCCCCATAAAGACCGGTTCAGCGAGATCTTTTTATTGTCGAGGAAAAATTTTGTGGAAAGAAATTTAAAGCGATCTATAAGAAATCCGGACAGGTTAAACAGTTTTACTTCTTTTGCAGACTCATCGCTGGCTCCCACATATCGCAGATAGTCGAGCTCCCTTCGCTCGGGCGTTTGTCGCCGGTTGAGGGAATAGGTGCGGTCATTGAAATAGGATTCTCCCATAAAAGCCGGCAATACCGCTACCAGCAAAATGAGGATCAGCCATGGATTAAATGCAATAAATCCTACCGCCAGAAAACCCACGGTGATGATGTCCTGCAACTGACTTAAGACCTGTGACAGTAAAACCGTTCTTCCAACGGTTTGTTGCCTTGCCCGTTCGAGCTTATCATAAAAAGTGGAATCTTCAAATTGAGCAAGATCAAGGGTAGCGGCGTGTTTCATAATCAAAACAGAAGTATGATTGGCAAAAAGATCACCGAGTAAGCTATCGGTCAGGGTTGTAAACCTTGCCAAAGCGTCTGATAAAAAGGCCAGTGCAAATTCCGCCGCCACCAGTTCCCAGAGATAAAAAGTATCGTTAGATTTCCCGGTACTCAACGCCAGCACGTGATCGATAATCAGTTTTCCCACGTAGAGGATGGATACGGGAATCATCGAGCGCACAATTCTCAGCGCCGCATTGGTAATTGTTAGCCACGGGCTCATTTTCCAGACAAGTTTAAAAAAACGTGGCAGATTACTTAAAGCCGAAAATTTCGCTTTGAGCGAAATGGTATCCGAAATCCTGTTCTTATTTTCCCTCATAGTATCATCCTTAAGTCCACGGTTGTGGTGGAACCGGAATTATAATTATAAAATTCGTTCCATCTATTATTTTTATTTTTGTCCGCTAAGCATGCATCAGAGAAAAAAAGAGATTCATCCATCGGTTATTGCCATCAGAACCACCGTTTTAGGGATCGTGGTTGGGGTTTTGTTGATCATTGTGAAAGGCGCGGCAGGATATTTCGGTCATTCCTATGCACTTATTGCCGATGCCACGGAGTCGGGTGCCGACATTTTGAGTTCGCTATTGCTTTGGGTGGGATTAAGAATTTCCCTGAAAGCTCCCGATCGGGAACATCCTTACGGACATGGCAAAGCAGAGCCGCTTGGTGCGATCGCCGTTGCGCTCTTTTTAATTCTCGCTGCTTTCTGGATCGGGTACAATGCAATTGCATTGATGAACACGCCGCACCATTTGCCCGAACGGTTTACGCTTTGGGTATTGGTAATTGTAATTGCCGTGAAGGAGATGATGTACCGTTATGTGCACGCCGTGGGAGAACGGATCAACAGCCAGGCGGTGAAAGCCGATGCCCGCCATCACCGAAGCGATGCCTTTACCTCGGTTGCAGCATTTGTAGGGATCAGCATCGCGCTGATTGGAGGACAAGGATTTGAAGGAGCCGATGATTGGGCGGCGCTCTTAGCTTCTGCATTTATTTTTTATAATGCCATTGTAATTATCAAACCCGCGATTGCGGAGATCATGGATACCGCTCCCGGTGAAGAGATCGTGGAGGAGGTGAAGACGATTGCGGTAGAAGTTGTACGGGTAAAAGCCATTGAAAAATGTTATGTAAGAAAAATGGGATTTGATTTTTTCGTTGACATTCATGTAGAAGTCGATGGGGAATTAACGGTCACTGAAGGACACGAAATTGCCCACGAAGTAAAAGACGCACTGCTCAACAGCAACCTGAGAATCAGTAATGTGCTTGTGCATGTGGAACCGTATTAATTCCAAAACTGCTGCGCGGGACTAAAAAAACCTTTTTGGGAAAGGATAACAGGCTTTGAGGATGGAGGGAAAGTGATTACGGATTCGCTCCCTTACCCCCGTTTGCCTTAAATCCCAATAATCTCAATGCATTAAAGACCACCACCAGAGTTGATCCCTCATGCCCGATAACTGCAGGTCCGATGGATAGTCCGAAGATCGTGGCCGGAACGAGAATCACCACCATTCCGAGGCTGATGAAAAGGTTTTGGGAAATGATTCCCCTTGCTTTCCGGCTAAGGCCGATTACAAAGGGAAGGTTTATCAGATTGTCGGCCATTAATGCCACATCCGCCGTTTCGAGTGCAAGTGGCGATCCGGCCGCACCCATTGCAATGCCCACATTGCTCTTTGCCATTGCCGGCGCATCGTTTACCCCATCGCCAACCATTGCCACGCGGCCCAGTTCCTTCCTCAATTTTTCAATCGCCTCCACCTTTTCCCCGGGAAGCAGGCTTCCCATCGCATCCGAAATTCCGGTTTCCCTGGCAATCGCAGAGGCCACCTGCCGGTTGTCGCCGGTTAACATCACCATCTTTTTTATTCCCTGCTCCTTCAACTGCAGGATCGTGTGCTTTGCTTCCGGTCGCGGCGTATCCATCAGGGTGATAATGCCTATGAGGATGCCATCTTTTTCCGCCAACATGGTTGTATTGCCTTCCTGTTCCAGTTCAGAGACTTTAGTTAGAACCGAGTGAGGGACCGCGCTTTCCTTTTCCACAAACAGTGCTAAATTTCCAATGTAGATTTCGGATCCGTTTTGGTTTGCCCGTAATCCTCTTGCTGTAATCGATTCCAGGTTCCTTGCCGGTTGCACCACCTGTTTCAAACGTTCCTCACCTCCTTTGACAATCGCGGCCGCCAACGGATGATCGCTTAGTTTTTCCACCGACACTACAATTTGCAAAACTGACTCCTCCGAATGTCCGTTTAGCGGAAAAATTCCCGTGAGTTCGGGTCTGCCTTTGGTGAGTGTACCCGTTTTATCAAAGGCAATGGCATTTATGGATCCTAATTCCTCCAATGGCTTTCCGCCTTTCACCAATACGCCTCCTCTCGCTGCTCTTGCCACCCCGCTCAAAACCGCACTCGGTGTGGAAATAGCGAGTGCGCAGGGACTGGCAGCCACCAAAACCGCCATCGCACGGTAAAAACTATCTCCAAACGTTTCATCCCGCCATAAAAACACAAAAAGCAAAAAAAAGACGAGAATCAAAACCGCCGGAACATAATACTTTTCTATCCGGTCGGTAAAATTTTGCGTAGAAGATTTCTGCGTCTGCGCCTCATTCACCATCTTTATCAGCCTCGCTATTGTAGTGTCCGAGGCGAGTTTGCTGATATAAACCTCGAGAAGTTGGTTTCCGTTTATCGTTCCGGCAAAAACCTTATGATCCTGATCAATTTTTTCAAGATCCCTGATGGAATTAAGGGGATCCGGAAACGGAAACTTTTCGACGGGAATACTTTCGCCTGTAATCGCTGCCTGGTTGACGCTGCTGTTTCCCGTAACAATAATCCCATCTGCAGAAATCACCGAATTAGGTTTAAGCACAATCATTTGCCCGATTTGTAATTCCTCCACCTTTACTTCTTTCAACCCGTTTTCCGTTTTCAACAGGGCTGTTTTCGGCGTTAATTTCGATAAGGATTCGATCGATCGCTTTGCCTTTTCCAGCGCATAATGTTCGAGGGAATGGCCAAGGCTGAACAAAAAAAGTAATAAGGATCCTTCGGCCCATTTTCCCAGGAAGGCGGCGCCAACGGCTGCAACAATCATCAAAAAGTCAATCTCAAATCGGCCCTTGCTGATTCCTGAAATCGCTTCTCTCGTGGTAAAATAGCCGCCGGTCAGATAAGCGACGATGTAAAAACCGACCGGAAGCAGAGGATTTATATTGCTAAACAAGGACAGGATAAATCCCGTTGCCAGCATGATTCCGCAGGCGATAGCAAAAATCAGTTCTGTTTTTTCTCCAAGGAACCTCGCGTGAACGTGGTGACGTGCGTGTTCATGCTTGTCAGATACCAGTTCAGGCAGATGAAAGTCTTCCGTATTGACGATGGCAAGACCAAGTTCTGAAACCTTCTTTTTAATGGTGGAAAGATCGGTGAGCCCACGGTCGTACTCCAGTTGGATGAAGCCCGTTCCGGAAACGGAAACGGTTATTATTCCCTTCCATTGACGGATACCCGCTTCCAGAATTCTGGCGTGACGGGGCTGCCGCACGCCGTCCACTTCGAGGAGCAGATGGCCGTATTTTTCAGTGATTTCCGCTCCCGCATCTTTTGCAAGTTCTTCTACTTCCGCTATTGTGATCTTTTCAGGGTCGTAATGGAAACAAAGCTTTGCTTTAGAGTCGCCATTTTGAGGAAGAATATGCACCCTGTCGATCCCCCGTTTAAACTGCAAATATTCAATGATCCGGTGAACGCATTGATCCTTTTCGTCGGGCACTTCAGGTAGCAGAATATCGAGGTTAATTTTTGTTTTTTCCATTCCAGTTCAAGTCAGATAATTTAGTAGTTCATGTCCTTCAGCAAAATACGAAAATGAATTGCTGAACGGGGAAATTATTATTGCATCGGGATTGCAATAACAGTCACTCAGCCAATTAGGATTATAATGTTATAAGGTTTCTTCTTTCCAAGGGATACGGGTGGTTATTAAGGTTATAAGGTTTCTTTTCAACCGAGGATAAACATGGTTTTTAAGGTAATAAGGTTCGTCCTTCATTCAGCGAGACCAAAACAGAAAACAAGAACCGAACTCGAGCGTGTCAAACCTTACTACCTTCATAACACAAACACGCCCAATGACAAACCAACCTTATTACCTTATTGTTCTAAGAACCAGTTTGATATTATAAGGTCTCTTTTCAACCGAGGATAGCGGTTGTTACTAAGGTTATAACGTTTCTTTTCAACAGAGGATAAACGTGGTTATTAAGGTGATAAGGTTAAGCGTTCATTCACCAGACCAAAACAGAAAACAAGAACCGAACTCGAGCAGTTCCAAACCTTATTACCTTAATAGCAAAAAGCTCACTGATGGACAACCCGACCTTATAACCTTATTTTTCTAAGAACCAGACTGATATTATAAAGTTATAAGGTTTCTTTCTCCAGAGGGTTAACCTTTTTATTAAGGTTATAAGGTTCGTCCTTCATTCAGCAAGACCAGGACAGAAAATAAGGACCGAACTCGAGCGTGTCAAACCTTATCACCTTGATAGCACAAACACTCCCAATGAACAACCAACCTTAATACCTTATTCTTCCAGCAGCGTTGTGGAATTGGATCGATGAAATGCAACAGGACATAAAAAAAGAAGCCGTTGCAGCTTCTTTTTTTATGTCCTTACGGATAGTTATTTTAGTCCACTCCGCCTTTCCTGGTGGGTGATCTTTGTTCCGGCCACTTTGAAGGTTCGCCGGTTCTTTTGTTCAACGGCATTACGATTCTTTCTCTTGAAGTAGTATTTGGATCTTCAGATGCCATATAAGCGAGAATAGCCGTTAAGACCGCATTGTTTTGTACGTCATCAAAAACGATCTTATCGTAAGTATCGCGATTGGTATGCCAGGTATAATTCCAATACGACCAGCTAAGGCTGCTCAATGAGAATGCGGGCGCTCCGGCAGCCACAAAGGAAGCAAAATCACTACCGCCACCGCCGGGATAACCGGGAAAGTTGGTTTTGATATGTTGTTTGATGGTATCGGGAACAGCCGAAAGCCAGCGTCCAATGTATTCGTACGAATTCAAAAAGCCCTGGCCGGATATATTTTCTACCCTACCGGTTCCATTATCCTGGTTGAATACCGCCTGCACTTTTTTTACAATTTCCGGATGATCTTCCACATAGGCTCTTGAGCCGTTTAATCCCTGTTCTTCACTTCCCCAATGTCCGGCGATAATCGTTCTCTTTGGATTGGGATAGATCTTCTTGAGGATGCGCATGGCTTCCATCATGGTGATCGTTCCGGTACCATTATCGGTGGCCCCGGTAGCACCGTCCCATGAATCAAGGTGGGCAGACAAAATAATGTATTCGTCCGGCTTTTCTGATCCTTTAATCTCTGCAATAGTATTGAAGGTAGGAACCAGCCCGTTTTCTTTAGAATCGGCATAGATATTCACTTTCGGCTTTGTGCCGGATTGTGCCAGCCGGTACAACAATCCATAATCTTCGAGGAAAATATCAACGGTAGGAATGTTTTTGGTATTGGCATAAAATATTTTATCTACGCCAAAGCCGTTTGACCAGTTATTGCTGATGATTCCTGCAGCTCCGGCATTTTCAAGTGCTCTTGCCAGTTCCTTATTGTTGTAACCGGTACTTCTGATCCTTTTGCGCCAGGCGGCGATTGAATCTTCCCTTTCCGCTTTCATTTTTTCGAAGGAAGGCTTGGTAGCATATTCTTCCCAGTTATCATCGGGACGGCCGGTTGGTTGTGGCATTGAAATCATCACAAACTTCCCCTTTACACTGGGAAGCCACTTTTGAAATGAAAGACTGTCCGGCGTATCCCCTAAGATGATTACTTCCGCACTGATCGTCTTTCCCTTTGTGGAAGGGCTCCACGCGAGCTGCGTTCCTTCAAGAGATTTTACCCAGGGCGAAACCATGTCGATGTGTGAAATTCCTCTCTCCCATCCTCGCCATTCTCCCCATTTTTCATTTTTTGCCGGAATTCCCCAGCTCTGGTATTTTGACACTACCCAGTCATTTGCCTGTTGCATTTTTGGTGTTCCAACAAGCCGGGGACCAACGCCATCCATCAACTCATGCGCTAATACTTTCAGTTGGGAATTGTGAAATCCTTCGTTCATCATGGCTGCAACAGTAGCACTGTCATTTGCCTGACCAAACGTAAAAAGGGTCGGGAACACGAGAAAGACACATAGAAATGACTTCAATTTTTTCATAAATTATTATTATTGGTTATTGAATTGGCTCAAAATACAAAAGTTTTAGGTAACCACTTTCCTGCCGTTGAGTCTTTGGATCTTTTTTCTTTCCCCAACAATCCATACCACATCATTCCATTGAAAAACGGTATTCGATTCCGGATTTAATATCCGTTCATTTTCCCTTTCAATACCTACCACCAGGCCGTTTGTACGTTCGCGGATTGCAGATTCCCGGATGGTTTTTCCTTTCAGCTTATTCAGTTCATTTACAATGATTTTCTGTACGATGATATCCTCAAAATTGTGATCGGTGAGTTCAATGTTCTCAAGGCGTTCGAATTCGGGTTTGAATTCCTTCATCTGTTCGTCTGTTCCGATGATCCCGACCCTGTCGAAGGGCAGGATTTTATTGAACCGGCCGGGCGCATAGATCAATTTATCCCCCCTTTTGATGTAGGCAAGGTTGATTCCGAACCGCTCCCGCCATGCTAGTTCTTCGAGTGTCTTGCCGATGTATTCGGCATGCGGATTCACTTCAAGATCGAGGATGTGCGCATCCCAGGGCGATAGGTCTGACTCGGGATAAAACTGTTTCAGGAGCGCATTTTCAGATTTTCTTTTCACCTTTTCCTCTGCAATTTCCCGTTCATTTAAATTCCGCAGAAAACGGCCTTCAAGGCGTTGATAAAACTTTTGAATTCTGTTGGAGAAGGTGATCAAGACACCCACAACAATCGGAACAACTACCAACATCGCAATCGTGGTATTAAAGATTCTGTTTACCACAATGGTGATGATCAGGATTCCGATCAGGTTTCTGCAGACTTCGAGTACCAATAAGGGACCGCGGCTGTACTTTTTATAAATCCACAATTCTTTATAGGCGATATTCGCCGGCCGTTTTGCCATCAAAGCCCAGAGAAAGGGTGCAATCAAAGCAAGGGTCACAACCGACGATATTATTTGTGCCGTCATTGGATCCTGGATGGTAGTTAAGATAAACGGCACGATAAAGTTGAAGGCCAGTAAAACAATCGCCAGCATAATGATGCCGTTTGTGGCCGCAATGGTGGCGTAACTTTTCAGTACGGTTTTCCAACTGCTTTCGGCCTGGATCGTTTGCGTGCTCGAAGCGTAATTATTTAGGCCTATCACCCATTTATCCGGCAAAATCTTTACGATGAAATTGTAAAAAGGTTCAGAATATTTAATCATGTAGGGAGTGGTAAAGGTGGTAATTGCGGATGCGCCCACTGCAACCGGAAAAATAAAATCACTGGTTACACCGAGCGATAAACCGAGTGCCGCCACAATAAAGGCAAACTCGCCGATTTGCGCCATGCTCATACCCACTTTCACCGATTGTTTTAATGGCTGACCCGACAACAGTGCGCCGATGGTGGTACTGAAAAACTTGCCAAAAAGGGTGAGCAAGGTAACCCAAAGTACCGGCCAGCGGTATTCAACAATGGTTTCGGGATCGATCAACATTCCCACCGACACAAAAAATACGGCTCCAAACAGATCCTTCACTGGTTTTAACACGTGTTCAACCTTTTCGGCCGAGGTGGTTTCTGCCAGGATGGAGCCCATAATGAAGGCGCCGAGTTCGGCAGAAAATCCGGCTGTTACAGCCAGAAATACCATTCCGAGGCAAAGCCCGATGGACAGGATCAGCAAGGTTTCCTCGTCCAATAGCTTCCTGGCCGACTTAATCAGTGTTGGAAGCAGAAATATGCCTGCAATGAACCACAAAGCGAGGAAGAACAGCAGCTTTAAGACCGTGTAGAGCATTTCTGCTCCTTCGATCTGCTGCGTTACGGCCACGGTTGAAAGTAAGACCATTAGAAGGATCACGACAATATCTTCCACTACCAATACACCAAAAACGATTCTCGCATATTGTTTCGCCTTGATTCCCAATTCATCAAAAGCCTTGATAATGATGGTGGTGGAGGAACTGGCGAGCATTCCCCCTAAAAAAAGGCTGTCCATTGTACTCCATCCCATCCATTTCCCGAGGTAATAGCCCGTGACGGTAATGAAGATGATTTCGACGAAAGCGGTGATCGAGGCCGATCCGCCAACCCGCATCAGTTTTTTGAAACTGAATTCAAGACCAAGGCTGAACAGCAAAAAGATCACGCCAATCTCCGCGAGGGTTTTAATATTGTCGGTATCCGCAACCGTGGGCGTCAGCAGGAAGTGCGGGCCTACAATAAATCCTGCAATAATATATCCTAAGACAAGCGGCTGTTTTATTCTCCGAAAAAGCAAAGTGGTAATTGCTGCTGCAATAAGGATTAACGCAAGATCTTCAATTAATTTCGGTAAGTGGCCCATATATATTTTTGTCGCTTAATTTTCATCAAATTTGCCGGATAATACGAATTTCCGGTAATCGCAAAAATAATATTTTAAATTAGCGTTTTGGAGGAAATCAGGACAAACAAAATGAGCGATTTGGAGAGCTCTCATAATTTGCTTGACAAATTACTCTCACAACTCCCAAAAAGCATTATCCGAAAAAATAAACCATTCAATTTTGATATGAACCAAACCAACCACGACGACCGGATTGCAAAAATGACAATTGCCTCGGTTTATCCGCATTATGTAACGAAGGTGGAAAAGAAAGGACGAACGAAAGAAGAATTGGATGAAGTGATTGAATGGCTGACGGGTTTCGATGAACAAAGGCTGCAACAACTGATCGACGAAAAAGCAACCTTCAAGGAATTCTTTCACACGGCCTCCTTACATCCGAATGCACATTTGATTACCGGCCTCATTTGCGGATACCGGATCGAGGATATCACAAATCCCCTCACCCAAAAGGTAAGATACCTGGATAAATTGGTAGATGAACTCGCCAAGGGCCGTAAGCTGGAAAAAATAATGCGTACTTCCGGAAAATAAGTGAACGGGGGGACCGCTATTTCTTTTCGTCACTCTTTTGAACAGGCGGATTGATCATGATGTGCGCACGGTGTGTGCCCGCATCCATCAGCCAGGGAATGCCCGGCGCTCCCGGCTTAGTGGATAAACCGGTGCTTTCTGCCGTGGCATAAGGAATATAAACTACCGAACGGAGATAGCCATTCTCAACTTCTCCCGTCGTTTGGTTGTAATCGTCCGGCTTTGCCGAATAAACATATAAAGTAGTCGGATTTTTTGGCATTTTTAAAACGCCCGATTCAACCTCCTTTTCCCGGATCTGCATGATTTCCTCCATATTTTTTCCTTCTGCTCTCAGTTCCCGGCCTCTCGCCATAAAGGGATCGAGGTCTTTCTGATAGCAGGCCACATTCAGGCCCGGAACTGCAGGATCATCGGCAAGACAAATCAGGTCATTCGTTCCCGTTCTTAATTCCGTTAACTCATGTTTGTCGTTATATCCCAAGACCGAGGCACTGTCGGCCATGTCTTTTGGTGCCGCCAGTAGCGCTAGCTTTATCTGCACATCCCGGGAAGGAACGGTTTGGGCAAAAGAAGCCTGTGAAAAGGCAGCAGCAAAAAACAAAGCGATGATTGACCTTGAAATTATTCTCATGGTTATGATTTTATCTATTGGAAAATATTTTTTCAAAATGCGCCAAATCCATCTACCACGGCACTTCCGCTAAATTATTTCTTTTCATCAACATATTCCAATATATCTCCAGGCTGGCAATCCAGCACACGGCAAATTGCCTCAAGGGTGCTGAACCGGATCGCTTTTGCTTTCCCGGTTTTTAAAATCGACAGGTTCGAAAGGGTGAGACCAACTTTTTCCGAGAGTTCGTTGAGCGACATCTTGCGCCTGGCCATCATAACGTCGAGGTTTACTATTATAGACATGGTTAAATCGTTAAGTCGTTTTCTGCCTGAATTTCGATTCCCTTTTTTACGACCTCAATAATCACAAAGAGGATGACGGCCATAAAAAGCCATACATCGGCCCCGTCAATATGAAGCGATTGCAGGTCTGCCGCTTGCATCCCCTTTGTCTGTAGCCAGTTTGAATACTTTGAACCGTAAAAAGAGAATAATCCGATCCCTAAAGAAATAAAGGACTGATTTACGATAAAGCGGCGCAACTCCACATTGAATGGTTGCCGGATGCTGAGTTTCCGGTCCGTAAACAACTTTACGATCAGGTAAAACATGATTGCTTTGAGAACCGAAACAATGATCATGATGACCGTAATGACCAGGAAATGTCCCTGATCAAATCTGTAGAGCGCAGAGAGATAGCCTTTTCCATCCCAAAAATTTTCTACCCCATTGGGATTAATGAAAAGCGAAATAACGGTGTTGACAATGACGCCGCCGGCGTTAATACAGAGGCCGATAAAAATTATCCAGGAAACTACCTGCAATACTTTCAACGTCTGATTTGTTGTGATCCTAATTTCCATAATTTATCATTGATTCAACAAATATCAGTAATTATTTATTGACAAACAATAATTTTTTTGTAATTAAGGTAAAATAATTTTGAGTCAAGCCGCAATCGACCGATCGGACGAAAGTCGGCAATAGCAGATGAAGGAACATATCTTCACATTTTATTTCACCGGAAGTTAGATCGGTCCTGCCTTGACGAATGGAATGAACAGGTAGTCACCCAATTTATTTTCGTATTGATTTCTAATGCTTTCAAACATCCGGTTGTCGATGTCCTTTCGGAGTTGTGATAATCCCTGTATTACTTCCGCCTCATTGGCAAGGTACGAGAAGGAGGAAATTCCATTTTGAATGCTTTCACGGAAATACAAGTTCGGACTATTTTTTCCGATGTATAAAAAGCCGTCCTGCAGGTCGTCTCTTACAGTATAGATTTCGGGCTTTTGCATGATAAGGTCTGTCTTTGCCACAGCTTTCTCAATTCCGGCGAGGGATGGCATTTGGTTGATGGAGTCTTGCATCATTTTCGGAAAGTAGTGATTAAGCCAGTATCCCTGCATTTGTTGGGGAGTGGAGGTGAACAGCACGAACCTTCCCCGGTGCGATAAAACGCGGCTGATGTCACCGAACGCCTTTTGCAGGTCTGTCCAATGGTGGATGGTTAAGGTGGCAATTATCCCTTCAAAAGACTCGTCCGCTGCCGGGATTTGTTCCGCCGTTCCCTGCAGCCATTCTATGGTTTGATTTCTTGCTCTCGCTATTGCCAGCATTTTTCCCGACGGTTCTAATCCGGTAAACCGGTATCCTTTCTCAGCCAATGCGATGGTATAATTTCCTGTACCGCAACCGATGTCGAGATAAGTTTTGTTGGATTCGGGTTGCAGATGATGCAATATTCTTTCGATCAGATACGGGTCGGCTTTCCTGGTCGAATTATAGCCCGTCCCTATTTTGTCGTATTTGATTTCCATCTGCAGGCACGAATATACCAAACGCCCTGGTTTGAGGAATCCTTAAGCCTCGGGCAATTACTCAATATTCTTTCCGCCTAAAATTCCTCGGTAATGATTTTTTCTGAAGGAATATCAAGTTGCACTAAAATGTCTCTGATCCCAAGTACCATCGGATCGGGGCCGCAGATATAGAAGTACTGGTCTTTGTTTTGAATTTTTTCGTTCAGATAATCCTTATCGATCCTGCGGTTGTCATAAGCCGGATGTTTTTCATCGGTGAGGGTATTGATAAAATTTCCGTTCAGCATGTCTGAAAACTCAGTCTGCAGAATGATGTCGGCCGCGGTACGGTTGGAAAATAGAAGCCGGTTATTTCCCAGGTTTCCATTTTCTTTCAATTGCCTCAAAATTGCGATGAAAGGCGTTACCCCTGCCCCGCCGGCAATGAATGTACCTTCTCCCACATAATGAATGGCGCCGAAAACGTCGTGCACAATCAATTCATCGCCGGGTTTCAGGGTTCCCAATTCATTGGTAACGCCATCGTGATCGTTGTAGATCTTGATGGTGAATTCCAGATCCGGCCAGTGATTAAGACTTGTAAATGTAAACGGCCTCCCTTCGGTTTGCCAACCGGGCTTGTTGATGGAGATTTCCGTTGCCTGTCCGGCCGTGAAAAAATACCCTTCCGGCTTCGAAAGGGTGAATCGCTTTACATTGTGCGTAACGTTTTCAACAGCCAGTATTTTTACCACATGCTGTTCCGGTTGTGATTCCATAATTTGTAGATTATAAACTTATTTTCCTGCTCTTTTAGAGTGGTATTCGGCTCCGGAGGTTACAGCGATGCGGTTCCAACTGTTGATGATAACGATTTGCATGATGAGATTTGCCACCATTTCTTCTCCAAAAAACTGTACTGCATCCTCATAGGTTTCATCGGTTAATGCGTTATCAGCAATCAGCGTTACTTCGTCCGTCAATTGCAAGGCTGCTCTTTCTTCTTCCGAAAAAAGCGGCGATTCATACCAGACGGCGACAGCAAATAATTTCCGGTCAGAAACGCCCAGTTCGAGCGCCTCTTCGGTGTGCATATCCATGCAATAGGCGCAACCGTTTAAGACGGAAGCCCTGATCTTTATCAACTCCAATAACTCTTTTGAAATATCCGTTGACCGGACGTATTTTTCCATCTCGAGCAGGCCTTTGTAACCACCGGCTGCGAGCTTATCCATTGAAAATCTCATATTGTTCTTTTTCTACTTTGTGTAATCTTATTTTCCTGCCTTTTGTTCTTCCATGACCTGCATGGCGAGGTTTGCATGCGCATAGGCGGCTCCTGCCCTCATTTCCGCGGCCACCCAGATCGCTTCCATAATCTCCTGTTCGGAAGCCCCTTTCCGGATTGCCTGCGCCGTATGTCCTTTGATGCAATACGGACACTGTGTAACATGCGCTACCGCAACGGCAATCAGCTGTTTCGTTTTTTCCGGAAGCGCACCTTCCTGAAAAACCGACCGGCTGAAATTGCGCCAGTTTTCGATAATTGCCGGAGCAAGTTCCGCCTTCCTTTCATTCATCTCCCTGCCTGCCTGAGGATACATCTGTTTATTTTCCATCATCGTAAGTTTATGATTTTACTTTATCTAAAAACTGTCTCAACACGTATTGCAGAATACCGCCGTTGCGATAGTATTCAATTTCAATTTTCGAATCGAGCCGCGCCACTGCCGGAATTTGTATTTCTGTTCCATCCTCTCTTTTGGCAGATAATTCCACCATTTTTAAAGGATGGATATCGTTTTCAATTCCCGTAATCGTAAAAGTTTCCCGTCCGGTAAGACCGTAAGTATCGGCATTTTCACCTTTCTTAAACTGCAAGGGCAAAACACCCATTCCAACCAGATTACTGCGATGAATACGTTCATAGCTTTCGGCAATTACGGCTTTTATTCCCAACAGGAAAGTGCCTTTTGCCGCCCAGTCACGCGAAGAGCCGCTTCCGTATTCTTTTCCGGCAACCACGATCAGAGGAATATTTCCTTCCTTATATTTCATGGCTGCATCGTACACAAACATTTCTTCCCCGGTGGGAAGATAAGTGGTATAACCGCCTTCACGGCTGGCAAGCCGGTTTTTGATCCGCACATTGGCGAAAGTTCCTCTTACCATTACTTCATCATTGCCTCGCCTTGAACCGTAGGAATTGAAATTTTCTCTTTTGATGCCCCGGCTGATGAGGTACTGACCGGCAGCCGATTTTTCATTGAATTGTCCGGCCGGAGAAATATGATCCGTCGTTATACTGTCGCCCAGAAAAAGCAACGCCTTCGCATTGTAGATATTTTTAATGGGAGGAACATCGTCTGAAATGTTGTAGAAAAAGGGAACTTCCTTTATGTAGGTGGATGACTTATCCCAGACGTAGAGTTTATCTTCCGGAACCGGAAGGTTTCTCCAGATATCATTGCCTTCAAATATTTCACTGTAATTTTTCCGGAAATCTTTGGGACTCAAAACGGCATTCATCGTTTCAATAATCTCTTCATCTTTTGGCCAGATATCGCGCAGATAAACGGGCTGCAGATTCGGATCATAGGCAATCGGTTCATTGATCAGATCAATATCTACACGGCCTGCAATCGCGAAGGCTACCACCAGCATGGGCGACATGAGGAAGTTCATTTTCACCTGCGGATGAATTCTTGCCTCAAAATTTCGGTTACCTGAAAGCACGGATGCCACGATAAGATTATAATCTTCAACGGCCTGTGAAATATAGGGCGGCAGCGGTCCCGAATTGCCGATACAGGAGGTGCAGCCGTATCCCACGAGATGAAAATCGAGGGCTTCCAGGTCTTCCAGCAAATTCGCCCGCCTCAGATAATCCGTTACGACTTTCGATCCGGGTGCAAGAGAAGGCTTTACCCACGGCTTGATATCCAATCCTCTTTCTCTCGCCTTCCTGGCTACCAATCCCGCCCCGAGCATTACATAAGGGTTTGAAGTATTGGTACAGGAAGTAATGGCTGCGATGACTACCGAGCCATCGGAAACCTCAAATTTTTCATGCCCGATGGTGATCCAGACCGACTTCATCCCATCTCTGTCTTTCTCCTCCACAAAGGTTTCAGAAGGAATATCTTTTGGAACAGTTACGGGCTGACCGCCGCCTTCCGCAAACCAGCGCGTAAGCTGTTTTTCTGAAGATTTTTTATAAGTACGATGAAAACCTTCATCGAGCAGATCTATAAACTTGCTTTTGAAATCTTTCAGCAGGATTTTATCCTGAGGACGTTTCGGACCCGCGATACTCGGTTCGATCGTAGAAAGATCAAGTTCGAGAATGTCGGTATAGGTGATCGATTCCGCCCCGGTTCTCCACAGCATATTTGTTTTGCAGTAGTCTTCCACCAGCCGCACCTGTTCTTCCGAACGATTGGTTTTACGCATATATTCAAGCGTCTTTTCATCAATCGGAAAATAAGTGATCGTACAGCCGAATTCGGGCGACATATTTCCGATCGTTGCCCGGTCGGGAACCGAAAGATTATCTAATCCGTTGCCGAAAACTTCTACAAATTTTCCCACCACCCCGTACTTCCTCAACAGGTTGGCAATGGTTAATACGAGGTCGGTAGCGGTGGTTCCGATGGGCAATTGTCCGGTCAGTTTTAATCCAATCACTTCCGGCATGATAAAATAGATGGGTTGTCCCAGCAAGGCTGCTTCCGCTTCAATTCCGCCAACACCCCAAGCCACAACTCCAATACCGTTAACCATTGGCGTATGGCTGTCGGTTCCAACCAAAGTATCGGGAAAAACCTCGCCATTTCGCTCAATAACGCCTTTCGAAAGATACTCGAGATTCACCTGGTGACAAATGCCCATTCCGGGCGGCACAACACTGAAATTGTTGAAAGATCGCTGCGCCCACTTTAAAAATTCGTAGCGTTCTTTATTTCGTTTGTATTCTTCATCGATATTGCGTTCATAAGCGTAACTGGTTCCGAAATAATCTACCTGAACCGAATGGTCGATCACCAGATCAACGGGGATAAGCGGGTTGATCTCGTCGGGATTTTTCCCTTTTCTTGCCACCTCAGCCCTTAAAGAGGCAATGTCAACAACGGCGGGAACACCGGTGAAATCCTGCATTAGTACACGGGCAGGTTTAAACGGAATATCCTTATCCGATCCGGCGGGTTGCCAGTGTAAAAGGGTTTCAATATTTTCTTTGGTAACAGCGAAATCATCGAAGTTTCGGAGTGCATTTTCCAGTAAAATGCGGATTGAAAATGGAAGTTTCGAAATTTTGTATCCTTGTTTTTCCAACTCAGGAAGACTATAATAGGTAAACGTTCCGTGCTTGGTGTTCAACAGTTTTTTAACCTGGAATGATTCATTCATCTGCTATTAATTTTCGATTAAGATAGGAAATATCGACGGTTAAATAAAATCCCAACGGTCAAAGCAGGCAGAAACGATGCAGTTTTTTCCACTTTCGAAAAACAACATCCAAAAAAGCAGTCTTCGCAAACGCGATCCTGCAACCAACGGGAATGATAGCAGATGATGAACCGGGGTTATTCGATATAGGCGCCCATGACTTCGTGGTTCTCTATTTTTACTTTTATATAATCTTCGGCAGTCGTGGCAACGGAAAGACCCACATAATCGGGTTTTACGGGAAATAATTTGTGCGTTCTTTCTACCAACACCAACATTTGAATGCGGTTTGTTTTGAACGACAGAAACGGTTTCATCGCATGCACCAAAGCTTTTCCCGTATTGCTTACATCATCGATTATGATGATATTTTTTCCGGAGAAATCAATTTTCTCGCTAAACGAAATTTCGCCTGGATTGGTCTTATCAAAACTCAGGGAGATAGAATGAACGGTGGAGGGAAGATAATCTCTGAGCACCGGCAGAAGCTGGTTGGCGATATCAGGTCCGTTTTTTGAAATCCCGGCTAAAACCAGGTCAATTTCTTCGCCGCTTAATTGTTCCGCAATTTCTAAAGCCATCCTTCTGATCTTCTTCTTGGCAACTTCGCGGTTCATCAACACTTTCCGTTCATTCATCATGATGAGAAAAATTTTATTTAAACTCTCCAAAAGTAAGCAAGGTACAAACATGCCCCGCAAAGCAGCAAAAGTTTATCTTGCAGTCTGAAAATATGCTGATTATGCAAATTGCCAGTCAAATCGCTTTTATTATACTCGTTATTGTTTCCATTCTGTTTTTTGCGAAAAACGTCCGGTTCATCAGGCGAAACATTTTATTAGGACAGGATGAGGATCTGAAAGACCAGCCCGCGAGGAGATGGAAGAATATGCTGTTGTTTGCTTTAGGACAGAAGAAGATGTTCAGAAAGCCGCTGGTGGGCTTAATGCATTTTGTGGTGTATGCGGGATTTATCATCATCAATATTGAGGTACTTGAAATTGCATTGGATGGATTATTGGGAACTCATCGTTTGTTTTTCAGACCGTTGGGAAATGTGTATATGTGGCTGATCAACGCTTTTGAATTTTTGGCAGTTCTCGTGATCATTGCCTGCGCCGCGTTTCTGATCAGAAGAAACGTTATCAGGCTGAAGCGCTTCAATGACGGCGATTTGAAAGGATGGCCAAGAAGCGATGCCAATTATATTTTGATTACTGAGATCGTTTTGATGTCTTTATTCCTCACGATGAACGCAAGTGACACACTGCTGCAGGCAAGAGGTGTTGGACATTATGGTGACACTGTAACCGGGAATTTTGCCTTTTCGCAAGCTTTGCACCCGCTTCTAAATGGAATCAGCAGTGATGGATTAATGGGAATTGAAAGAACGGCCTGGTGGTTGCACATATTCGGCATTTTTGCCTTCCTGAATTACCTTCCTTATTCAAAGCATTTACACATTCTTCTTGCATTTCCAAATACGTACTATACGAGGCTTGAACCAAAAGGGAAGATGGACAATATGCCCGAAATTCAAAAGGAGGTTTTGTATGCTATGCAACCCGAACTTATTCCTGCTGAAGCGGCTGAACAACCGGAAACTCCGAAAAGGTTCGGAGCCAAGGACGTTTTTGATCTTAGCTGGAAAAATCTGCTCGATGCGTATAGTTGTACCGAATGCGGAAGATGCACCGCCGCCTGTCCCGCAAATATTACGGGAAAAGTTTTAAGTCCGCGCCAGATTGTGATGGCAACGAGAGACAGGATGGTGGATGTAGGCAAAAACATCGATGCCAACAATGGTTTTGTTGATGACGGAAAAACGCTGTTACACGATTACATAAAAGTAGAGGCCTTGCGTGCCTGCACTACCTGCAATGCCTGTGTACAGGAGTGTCCGGTAAATATCAGTCCGCTCGACATCATCCTCGAATTGAGAAGGTATCTGATTATGGAAGAAAGCAATGCGCCGCAGGAATGGAACGCAATGTTTAGCAATATTGAAAATAATTTTGCGCCCTGGAAATTTTCTCCCGATGAAAGGGATAAGTGGGCGGAAGAAATGGGAACAGAATAAGTATAATCCGCTTCGATTTTTTCTGGCGGAATTTTCTATTTCAAAAAGACTGTCAAGCCTAATAAAAAGCTATTTCTTTTTTTGTCTGCGACCGGAAAGGTTTTATCACAGAAAACTCACCTCGCCCGTCTTCAGGTTATAATAGGCTCCTACTATTTTTATCTCACCCTTAGCGGCCTGTTCTTTCAGGATCGGACTATTTTCCTTTATCATTTCGATCGTATGCAGGATGTTATTTTTCGCTACAACCTCCAGATACGAATCGTTTTTCGAACTTTTTTCTCCCACAAAATTATCTGAGGCTGCCACTGCCGGTTGAATCTTTGAAACAAGGGCAGTAATATTTCCGAGTTGCACATTGTCAATTGCAGCCTTAACCGCCCCACATCCTTCGTGTCCCATGACTACAATAACATGAGCGCCGGAAACCTTGCATCCAAATTCCATACTTCCGAGAATATCTTCATTGACCACATTTCCAGCCACGCGAGCCACAAAAAGATCACCGATGCCTCTGTCGAAAACGTCTTCAACCGGAATTCTGCTATCAAGGCAGGATAAAATTACCGCCTCGGGATATTGTCCGGACGCCGCCATCCGAACCATTGCCGAATCATTTTTTGGTGTAAGACGATTGGTGACAAATCGCCTGTTGCCTTCTTTCAGGCTATTGATCACCCAATCGGCCGTCATTGCCTTCTGATCCGCGGCGGTAAGTACACTGGTTCTTACATCTACATTACTTGTACGGACGGAACGGACTTCGCCGGGCCGGTTTTCCATTCTTCCCGCGGAAGTTTTGCAACCGGCAATACAGGATATAACAGCTACAGCAACTGACAGGCGTTTGATGAATGTGTTCATTTTCTACTGTTTGAAAAAGATTAAATAGCAAACAGGCAACTCATGGAAAATGGATCGAGCATCCGTTTTGGTATCACCAAAATTTCACTAAAGCTAATCGGATTAAACGAATTATTAAAAAAAATAATTTCTGTGAAATTTTTTGTAGGGATGGGAAAGAAAAAACCCCCGTTTGTCTTTCAAATTTAAAAAACAGTGGAACGGGGGTTTATATTTTCAGTTCTCTTATTCTAAACCTTCAAGCTTTTCTTCGAGCCAGGCGCCACGAACACCGGAAGCAATGATCTTTCCGTCTCTGTCGAGCAGCAGACTGAAAGGAATCCCGAGAATATTGTAAGCCTTCGCGATCGGTGATTCAAATCCCTGAGGCGCTGATAGTTGCACCCAATTCATTCCTTCTTCGTCGATCGCCTTTTTCCAGTCTTCATCGCTCTCATCTAAAGAAATACTGATGATCTCGAAGTTTTCGGCTTTTTGACCGTTTACCTCTTTCAGATGCGGGATCTCTCCGCGGCAGGGTCCGCACCAGCTTGCCCAAAATTCGAGCAGAACATACTTCTTATCAGATACATAGTCTGATAGCATCGCTTTCCCACCTATTTGCGTTATCAATTCAAAATCCATGTACTTCACGCCAATCGCACCTTTTTTCGCATTTTCAACCATTGAATCGAAAACGGTATATTTACGGGTGCCGGTCCATCCTTTTGCAATCGTTGCCCGCAGACTGTCTAATTGACGGGCGTTTAACTGAAGCGAGAATCCGTTCATGTATTGTGTTGCCTGGTCATAAGCAACCACTGAGTTTGGATGATCCATGATATACTTCCATCGCAGATCATCAATCTTTTTCTGAACGACCTTCTGTTTTTTTACCAGTTCAATTCCTTCCTTCGTATTGAACTTTCCTTCCAATGCGGCATAGGAACCCGTAAGCTGTGTACGGTTGAGGGTTTGATATCCGGAAGAAATTACCACTTCCTCAACGGCTGCAACCTTCGATGGCACCTGAATTTCCAGGAAACTTTTTCCCGCCACCCGCACTTCAAGCGGATGAATATTGATGGCTGAAACCACGAGCACTGCATCAGGATCAACATTTGACAGTTGAAATTCACCCTGTTCATTCGTAGAAACGGCGTAATTGGTTCCCTTCACCGAAATCGTAACCACTACCGGGTCGCCGTTTTCATTGGTGACGCGGCCCGAAATGTCTATCGCTACAACTGCGGTATGTGAAACGGAATAAGCGGCGGGTGAGGCAGATTTCAGCTTAAGTACGATGGTATTTCCGGTAATGGAATAAGACAACGGCTGATCTTTAAAAATTTCATCCAAAGCCGTTTCCAGCGGAGCGTTGCTGAGTCTTCGGAAACCGGCCTTGCCTTCAACAGGTCTCCATTGCGATAAAAGAACACGTGTCCGGTTTGCTTTTTTACCGCAGACATCACTTCCTGCAACCGTACGTTTTGTCCCGAATAGGTGACCGTTTGCGGATTTCCGGAAGCAAAGCTCTGAAGCAGGGCAAAAAATAACATCGCTATGGTCAGTTTCATTGCCAAAAAGATTTGAAAAGGACTAAAAGGATATTTTTTCCTTTTAACGGAAAATGTAACTTGCATCTTTCGCTGTATTTGTTGTTTAGTAATCAGAAATCAATTCAATTCAAGGCGAAAAAAGTGACCGGGAATGTTGCAGCATCCCGGTTTTTTTCTATATCATTTTATGGTAATACAATTAATTTTCTTCCTTCAAGTTTATACCTGATTCCGGTTTCACTTAAGATCTTCAATACCTCATTCAACGCCAGACTTCTGCTGATCTCGCCGGTAAAACTTCCGTCGGGTAGATTCTGCGGATAAACAATTTCCACATTATACCATCTCGATAGCTGTTGCATGATGGCTTCCACATTATCATTCTGAAAATTGAAATATCCATTTTTCCAGGCAACCCCCGCACTGGTGTCAACACCGGAAAGAAGTCTTGCTTTTCCGGCTGAAACCACCGCCTGTTCTCCCGGTTTCAGAAGGACTTGCGAACCGGCCACATTTACTTTCACCGCGCCGCGCAAAAGCGTAACACTCAGGTTTGGCTGCTCTTCGTATCCGTTGATATTGAATTCCGTTCCCAAGACATTCACGCTGACATCACCATTTTTAATTGTAAAAGGTTGACCGGTATGACGGATATCAAAATAACATTCGCCTGTCATCTCCACCACTCGCTCACCTTCTCTAAAGGCGGCCGGATATTTCAGGGAGGAAGCCGCATTGAGCCAAACCCTGCTGCCATCTGAAAGGGTGAGCATATACTGTCCGCCATTGGGCGTTTTGATGGTATTGAAAACTTCCTGTTTTCCGGAAATGCCATTTGACGTGTACACCAATTCTCCATCAAGATTCCGAACGGAAGCACTTCCTTCTGTTGCAATCATTCCGGTTGCGGAATCAAGCACGTAAACCGAACCGTCTGATAAGGTCAAAGTGGCCTTTTCTCCGCCGGGCAGTATAATTTCAGAAGCACCGGCAACCTTGTTATCCGGATTGGCGGATCGCTCTCCCTGCCTTGTGAAAAGCCAGGTGGCTGCAATCAACATAACCAAAACCGCTGCAACCTGGTACAGTCTGAAATTCCGAAAGAACGGCCGTACCTTTGGTTGCCTTATATCGTGCCTGATTTCGTGAAACAGGTCTTTTACAAATTCCTGCTTTTCCGCTTCCGAGAAAGTTTTCCACCGGTTTTGCGCTTCCGGCACTTCATCCAACCATTTTTCTACCAGTAAGGTTTCTTCAACCGTTGCGGTGCCATTTAAATACCGGTCTAACAGTTCAAATTGTTTCAATTCAGGCATAATTACCTACAAGTCGTTCTGACCGGCGATTGGTACTATTGGATGTAAAAAAAAAATCAGGAGAGTTGTAAGCAGGTCTCTGCCCGACAGTCTTGATCGAATCTGGCTTAGGGCAGAGCTAAGCTGGTTTTTTACTGTTTGTTCTGAAATTTTCAGTCTTGCCACAATCTCACGGATCGTGAGGTGTTCATTTCGGCTAAGTTGGAAAACTTCTTTAAGACGAGGTGTAAGCGCGTTGACCGATTCCTGAAGGATAGACTCCAGCTCCTTCCGGTTGACCATCTGTTCTGAACTCGATGCACCTGTCGGAAGTTTTTCCAGGATAGAGAGGTATTTATTTTTGACTGCTGATTTACGAATCAGATCGATGATGCGGTACCTGACTGCCGAAAACAAGTAAGCTTCCAGGGATATCGTGACCGAGAGATCAAAACGCTGCTGCCACAGCTGCACGAAAAGATCATGAATAATGTCTTTGGCTTCCTCCGGAGCGTTTAATTTCGAGGCAGCAAAAGCGATCAACCGGGTAGCATAGGTATGGTATAGAAACTCGAATGCCGGCTCATCGCCATTCCTGATTAAGCGCAGCAATTCATCCTCTGTATATTTCTTTCCGGTCAATCGTAATGGTTGTTAATCCTAAAATAAATGTAGGCCAACAATCTTTCAGTGGCCGAATATTAAAATTCGTAAAAATAGAGTTTTTTTTGTCAAACTTCAGGAGTGTAAACCTCCTTTAGTTACCACCTGCTTTGTTCACAATTTTGGAATGAAAAAGGCTTTGGAGAACTTTTAGTTTAACGCAAACCTCCATCGGTAAAGACCATGCCCGCATTTGAATTATCGCACTCCAAACAACGTTTATCCTACCATCTCTCCTTTTTGGATTTCGCTCGTGAAATGGAAACGGATATCAGGATTATTTTGAATTTCAGTATTTAAAAACCATTCGCTTTGGGCAAGATAAACGGGATTCCCGTCCTTGTCTTCGCCCGAATTTTGTTGTTTAAACCTCAGGAAATCGTCCAATTTTTTAGGATCACTGCTTGTTAACCAACATGCCTTGTAGAATGGCAGGGTTCTGAACTCGCAGGCAGCGCCGTACTCATGCAGGAGGCGGTATTGAATTACCTCAAACTGTAATTCACCCACACAACCGATGATTTTTTTGGTGCCTCCGAACTGCGTAAACAATTGCGCTACGCCTTCATCCGTTAGCTGCCGGATTCCCTTTTCAAGCTGTTTGGTCTTCATCGGATCTTTATTTACCAACTCCTTAAATATTTCGGGAGAAAATGACGGAATGCCGGTAAAATAAAAGTTTTCTCCTTCCGTTAACGTATCTCCGATCTTGAAGTTGCCGGTATCGAACAGACCTACTACATCGCCGGGATAAGCATCATCGATAATATCCTTACTTCTGGCCATGAAGGTGTAAGGGGTACTGAAGCGAATCTGTTTATCGAGCCTTACGTGGTGAAAATATTTATTCCGCTCAAATCTGCCGCTGCAAATCCGTAAAAAGGCAATCCGGTCGCGGTGTTTCGGATCAAGGTTTGCATGGATTTTAAAGATAAATCCACTGAGTTTGGGATCATTTACTTCAATCTTTCTTTTGGTAGTTTCACGGCTGCGCGGAACCGGCGCAATTCTGATAAACGTATCGAGCAATTCCTTTACCCCAAAGTTATTGATCGCACTACCAAAGAACAGCGGCGCAACATTTCCATCGAGATATTCCTCCACATTTAGCTGTCCGTACACCCCTTCGATCAGTTCCGCATCTTCGCGCAATTGATCGGCATCTTTTTCTCCCAGCTTTGCATTCAACAGCGGATCATTCAGATCACTAATGATGATGGACTCATCATCGGCCCGGGTGTTGGGTGTAAACAACAGCAGCGACTTTTCGTCGAGATTATACACTCCTTTGAAATCCTTGCCACTGTTGATTGGCCAGGTCATCGGATGCAGTTGAATTTTCAGTTCCTTTTCAATTTCCTCCATCAGATCGAAACGGTTTTTCCCGTCCCGGTCGAGTTTATTGATGAAGACGATCACCGGCGTTTTTCGCATCGCACAAACTTCCATCAGCCTTCGGGTCTGCTCTTCCACCCCGCTCACACTGTCAACAACAAGCACCACACTGTCAACAGCGGTAAGGGTACGATAGGTGTCTTCCGCAAAATCTTTATGTCCGGGCGTATCAAGCAGGTTGATGAGATAATCTTTGTATTCAAACGACATAACGCTCGTTGCCACAGAGATTCCACGCTGCTTTTCAATTTCCATGAAATCGCTGGTTGCGTGTTTTTTGATCTTGTTGCTTTTTACCGCTCCGGCCACTTGAATAGCACCTCCGAAAAGCAGAAACTTTTCAGTAAGCGTTGTCTTGCCCGCATCGGGATGCGAAATAATGGCGAATGTCTTTCGCCTGTTGATCTCTTTTGTAAAACTCATGAGGTCTTCGAAAATTAAAGGCTGCAAAGGTACGACGCGAAAAGGGTTTATTACCTCAGGAAGTTGCAGAAGTTGTTAAAAGAGCACCGGTTCCTCCCCGGGAAAAAAGGAAGGAAGTTTCTGCGGGAAAAAATTAATTTTATCCGCAGCTGGAAAAACACGGTTGTTATACCAAAATGTCAGTTTGCGGGCTTAGGCATCTTAATTGAGGAAATAAATTATCAATTAAAATAATATGGCATTTATTGATTATTATAAGGTACTCGGACTAAACAAAAATGCAACGCAGGATGAGATCAAGAAGGCTTACCGGAAGCTTGCAAGAAAATTGCATCCCGATCTGAATCCAAATGATAAGGAGGCGCATCGCAAATTTCAGGAGATCAATGAGGCCCATGAAGTGTTGAGCGATCCTGAAAAAAGAAAAAAATACGATCAGTATGGTGAAAACTGGCAGCATGCCGAACAGTTTGAACAGGCGAAACGCAATCAGCAATACCAGTATGCCGAAGGTGGTGGTGGCGGAGGTTATGGCGGATTTGAGGGATTCAGCGGAGCCGATTTTGAGGCAGGCGGTTTTTCTGATTTCTTTGAATCCTTATTTGGAGGCGGTGGCGGTGGCAGAAGAAGTCAGCAGGCAAGATTTAAGGGACAGGATTATGATGCGCAGCTCGAACTTTCACTAACACAGGCTTATACCACGCATCAGCAAACGATTACGGTGAACGGCAAAAATATCAGGATAACGATCCCTGCCGGTATTGAAAACGGGCAGAAAATCCGGTTGAAAGGACATGGCGGACAAGGCGTCAATGGCGGTCCCAACGGCGACTTGTATATTACCTTTGTGATCAATAATGATACGCCTTTCAAACGCGACGGCGACAATCTCTACCTTACCCGCGAGCTCGATCTTTACACCGCGGTTCTCGGAGGAGAGTTGATCATCGATACCCTGAGTGGAAAGATAAAGTTGAAGGTGAAACCCGAAACACAAAACGGCAGTCAGATCAGGCTGAAGGGAAAAGGATTTCCGGTTTACAAAAAAGAAGGTCAGTTCGGTGATCTTTTTATCACATATTCCATTCAAATCCCGACAAACTTATCAGAGCGGGAAAAGGAATTATTTAAACAATTATCTGAACTTAAAAAATGAGATTATGGAACGAGAAAATTTAATACCTGCCGATGATCTTTGCCGATATTATAATGTTCAGGTCTCATTTATCCGGCGATTGAATGAAGAAGGACTGATCAACATCGTACGGCAGGAAGACGACGATTTTATTGAAACGGAGGCATTATCAGAGGTTGAACGAATGATCCGTTTGTATAATGACCTCGATATAAATCCGGAAGGCATTGAAGCCATTCAGCATTTGTTGACCAGAATGCGGGAGATGCAGGATGAGTTAACGCATCTGCGAAACCGTCTCAGGTTTTTTGAAGAAATGTAAGTCCGGTTGGTAGCAAAAGCCGATCATGGCACCGTCCGTTTTCACAAATCGCCGGTAATTCAACCCTTCATTTTTGGTAGGCCGGATGAAATTGTTGCAATGTTTCTCTCAGGTATTCGCGGCTCAGATGCGTATAAATCTCGGTGGTAGTAATGCTTTCATGTCCGAGCATTTCCTGAACGGCTCTCAGATCTGCCCCGCCTTCCACGAGATGCGTGGCAAATGAATGACGAAAGGTATGGGGAGAAATATTTTTCGTGATACCCGCCTTTTTCGCCAGATCTTTAATGATATAAAATATCATGACGCGACTGAGTGAACTCCCATGCTTATTGAGAAACAAATGATCTTCAAATCCTTTTTTTACCGGTAGGAGCCGCCTTATTTCGTCGGTATATATTCCGATATATTTTACCGCTTCCCGCCCGATCGGCACCAGTCTTTCCTTATCGCCTTTTCCAATGACCCGGATAAATCCGATCTCGGGATAGAGTGAACTGATCTTTAGCCCAATCAACTCACTCACCCTCAAACCGCAACTGTACATGGTTTCAATAATCGCCTTGTTGCGCGTTCCTTCTGTTGTACTCAAGTCGATGGCCGCAATCATTGCGTCTATCTCGGTAACACTCAGAAATTCGGGCAGCTTTCTTTTGCTTGCGGGAGTCTCGAGTAAAGCGGACGGATCTTTTGCCGTAATTTTTTCGAGTAAACAATATCTGAAAAACCCGCGGATTCCGGAAATAATTCTCGATTGGCTTGAAGCGGTTAAACCAAAACCATTCAGCCATTGCAAAAATTCCTGGAGGTCGCCCAGTTCAATTTCCGCCACCGGTTTTTCCCTTCCCGTCGCCTGAAGAAATTGCGTAAGCTTTTCAAGATCTCTCAGGTAAGCTTCGATGGAATGATCGCTCAGTGATCGTTCCAGTTGCAGGAATGTCTTATAACCTTTTTTGTTCGAATCCCACATATTTTAAACATTAAAACTTACTTTCGTTAACGAAATTTGCTATCACATAATTTTCACTCATGTTACCAGTCAGACTTCGAAGCTTCCGGAAGAAAGTGGAAATATATGGAAGATCTTTCAAAAGGTTTTTGACGAAATTAGAGAAAAATCAGCCACCAAAACTCGATGCGCTCGCTGTGCAGCTCAATGCAGAAATATGGGCTGAAACCGACTGTTTAACCTGTGCGAATTGTTGCAAAACGATGACACCCACCTATTCAACCAAAGACATTACCAGAATAGCCGGTTTTCTGGGAATCAGGCGAAAAGAAATGAAAGAGAAGTGGTTGACGTATGATAAAAAAGCGGCCGAATGGACCAATAAAACACAGCCTTGTCAATTTCTCGATCTCAACACCAATAAATGCTCGATCTATCCGGTAAGGCCCGCCGATTGTGCCGGATTTCCACATCTCACAAAGAAAAGAATGATTGATTACATTCATATTCACAAACAAAATCTTTCTCATTGTCCGGCAACTTTCAAACTGGTTGAAAAAATGAAAGAACGCATCGACCTGATAAACCCGGGGCCGTGGAAGTGAAAACGGAAATTCATCCACATCGGCCATTTGTTCCCGAAAATGCAAAGGTGTTGATTCTCGGAAGCTTTCCTCCCGCCCCGCATTCAGATCCCGAAACAGAAGAATGGTATTATCAGTCAAAATACAACCAGTTTTGGAAGATCCTAAAAGAAGTGTATGGCCGGCCATTGCGAACGGTGGAAGAGAAAAAAGAATTATTTTCAGACAAGGGAATCGCCATAGCAGATATTTTTTTAGAGATTGAAAGAGTAGGAAAAGGTAACAGCGATCAGCATCTGAGCGTGATCGAATACAACGACAAAGCATTGAAGAAGATCTTCAAAGATTGCAATTTCCAAAGGATATTTTTTACCAGTCATTTGGTTGGAAAGGAGTTTTCAAAGATGTTCCCGGCACTGCAGGGTGAATACCTTCCGTCTCCTTCTCCCCGCTTTGCCCGCATGTCACTGCAGGAAAAGATAGCTATTTACAGGGAAAAACTTCCGGTTTAAAACGCATTCTAAACGGATGCCACCGCCGCCTTTAATTCATCGGGAAAGTACAGATCAATCTGCACGTCCTTTGCACCCAGATCATGCATGAGCGAATAGAGACCGAAGAAGGTGCGGTTCATGTAAATGAAATGTTTTGAACCGCGGTTGGTGTTGAGTTTCCTGATCCTGCTGTCGGTATTGAATCTTTCCGCCAGGGCATAGATTTTATCAAAAAACACCGGGTCAGAAAAATCAAATTTTTTGCATTTCAGCGGTGTGGTAAACAGCGAAATCATCTCGTGGAAAAGTTCCGTAAAAAAGGCTCTTTCTTCATCGGTGTCATCCGGTTTGATGATCTCGAGCTCGCGGATTTTCTGATCAAACAGTTCCGGCGTATTTAAGACCGAATTATTCAACAGTTCGAAATAGGGATTATAAAAAGCCACGGGAATTATTTTCATGCATCCGAAATCCAGCGCTATCAGTTCTCCATCTTTTGAAACCATAAAGTTCCCGGGATGCGGGTCAGCATGAACCTTCCGCAACCGATGAATCTGAAACATATAGAAATTCCAAAGTGCCTGCCCGATTTTATCTGCAAGTTTTGCATCGTCGTTTTGCATACTGAATTCCGACAGATGGATGCCTTCCATAAAATCCATGGTAATGATTCTTCCCGAAGACCATTGCGGATAATAACGCGGAAACCTGAGATGTGGAATATGCGAACAGCTTGCTGCAATTTCCATACTTTGTTTCACCTCCAGCAGGTAATCTGTTTCCTCCAGCAATTTATCTTCCACCTCCTTAAAGTACTTATCCGAATCTTTACCCTGGATATTGAACATCCGGATTGCGATCGGTTTTACCATCTTCAGATCAGAAGAAATACTTGCCGCTACACCGGGATACTGAATCTTCACGGCCAGAAGTCTTCCATCCTTCCTGGCTTTGTGCACCTGTCCGATTGAAGCCGCATTTACCGATTCCTCTTCAAAATAGTCATACATTTCAGATGGAGCCATTCCAAAATAGCGTTGAAATGTCCTGTTGACAAGGGGAGCCGAAAGCGGCGGTACAGAAAACTGGGATAAAGAAAATTTCTCAACGTACTGTTGCGGAAGCAGACTCTTATCCATGCTAAGCATCTGTGCTACCTTTAATGCGCTTCCCTTCAGGTTGGAGAGGCTGTCATAAATGTCGGAAGCATTGTCTTCGTGCAGCTTCTTCCTCGCTGCTTCTTCGGTATCTGTAATTTTGTTTTTATAATAATTCAGGTAATTTACGCCCACCCTTGCACCCGTAACAATCAATTTTGTAGCCCTTGAAACTTTTGAGGTAGGAATATGGTCCAATGTTTTCATCCAGCAGCTTTAAATTCTTTGAAAATAAATTTACCCAGGTCGGCCATACTCTTCAGCGGCTGTACGTTGATGAGATCAAAACCAGCCGTGATCGATTTTTCAATAAAAATGTCTGTCTTCTCAAATCCAATCGATTCGTCGCCCAGCCAAAACCTCAGGATCACGAGAAATTGCGTCCATGCGCCGGCTTCGAGTGCCCGGTCCTGCAACTTTTTCAGATCCTTCTGCCGCAGATCCGGCTTTTCAATTTCAAGGCTGCCAATATATTCCATAAACCTTTTCTGCAGTCCGGAAAGCTTTTTCAGATTTTCAAGCTTTACGGGTTTCAGCAGGTAAAGAACAAAGCTTCTGTTAACGGTGAGATTTCCGAAAAAAGTATAGTAGAAACTGAGCAGCTTTTCCTTACCCGGGTAACCCGGATACTGATCTGAATTTTTCAGCGTTTCAAAAGTCTTTTCGAAAACCAGTACGAAGAAATACTTTTCAATTGATTCAAAGCTGTTGAAAAATATGTAAAAATCGTTTTCCTGGATTCCATGGTTTTTTGAAAACAGGAAAACGTTTTTGGGCAGATTACCTTCCAGAACATCGGTCATATACCAGTTTAGAATCTGTTCTTTCGAAAGGCTGTTTTCGATGAATGTATCCTCACTCTGAGGGTTGTCGACGGTATTTTCCATGAAATAATCTTTTAGATATATCCTCAAATTTCAGTAAAAGACAGCAGACAGGATGTTAAAACTTCTACATAAAACAATCTCACCTTCCGCTCCTTGAACATGATTCCCTGGAGGATAAAAATTATTTATTATGCACCTTTGCATGACTGCTCTTTTTACGTAAACGGATGTTCAAAATTTCCACTGCCAGAGAAAATCCGAGACAGGAGTAGATGATGCTCTTGCTTACTTCCTGGTGGAAACCTCCGGCCACGAGCACTACGCCTATAACCACGAGAAACGAGAGGGCGAGCATTTGCAGGGTGGGATGCTCGTTAATGATTTTCGTGACGGGACCGGCAAACAGCATCATGATGGCGATGGACACAACAACCGCGATGATCATTACAATCACATTATCCACCAATCCCACTGCTGTTAAAATGGAATCGAAAGAGAAAACTGCATCAACCAGTACGATTTGAAAAATCACCGAACCGAATCCAATCGGCTTTCCATTTTTTTCTGATTCAATTTTCTCCGGCTGCCTCAGCTTGTGGTGAATTTCGAGCGTGCTTTTCACAATCAGAAAAAGTCCACCTGCTATCAGTATCAGATCCTTATAACTTAACTCAAACGGGCGGTCAGAAAGGCCCTCAACTGCAGGGATCGTTAAAACAGGATCCTTTAATCCGATGATCCAGGTAATAGAAAACAGCAGTCCGATCCGAAAAAACATGGCGAGTAACAGGCCGAGGTTTCTGGCAAGCCGTTGCTTTTCTTTAGGGAGTTTGCCGGCAACAATCGAGATGAAAATAATATTATCGATTCCCAATACGATTTCTAAAAAACTGAGGGTCAGAAGACTGATCCAAATAGCGGGATTTGTAAAGTCAGGAAAAATCAATTCCATTTCTTGTATTTAATTTTTTGATTCAGAGAAAGCAAGTTCGTTTTTTAACCGCAGAAGCGGGAAGGAAAGTGAGATACGGAAGGTTCTAAAACAAATAATGCAGAAATAGAAATACGTAATAGGCAGGCCGGTATAAAAACTGCAAGGACGAGAAACCGGTAGAAAGTGTTTTCTCAATTAAATCAATCTGAAATCCGGCAGATTCCTTTTTCAAATTACGATTTGAAGTTTGCTGGCGAAGGGAAAAATCGCCCACGGTCTGATCATCGTGAGAAGCCTGAAAAAACCCGTTTTCGCAGTCGACCGCTAACTGTTTATCCGCTAACCGGAATTCAATATTTTCGACTTTTCCGGCTGCACCTGTAAAAACGCCCGGTCCGCCGAGAAACAGCAACGCAATAACCATTGAAGAAAAAGCAAATCTGATATGTCGTCTGAAGCCGGCAGGCATAGTAATACGCGCAAATCTATTTGTAAATTGCATTCTTAAATGTTATTTATTTAATAAATCAAACTCGTATTATCAATCCGATGCAGTACTTCCGACCGGAGCAAGACGTGCTGAAAATTTTTGGAGTATCTTACCCGCCTTAAAGAAATTATTAATTGTGGAATAGTTTTTTCCGGGAAACAAATATTTATTATCAATTATTCACATAAAAAACAAAGACATGAGAGTTAAAACAACCTTCGCTTCGTTACTTATTCCGGCCTCGTTCCTATTTTCGGCCTTCTTCCTTTCCTGTGCAGGTAGCAATACCAATACCGAAACGGTAAATACCGATACCGTCACTTCTGCAACCGGTGATGTTGCCGGTCAGAGAGCGGAAGCAATGATTAATGGAACCTATGGCGACACTACGGTTTCGGGAACCGCCACTTTTACCGCCGATAATGGAAAGGTGAAGATGGATCTGCAATTGAATGTACCTGCCAAAGCGAATCAATCCGTAGCGGTACACATCCACGAAACAGGAGATTGTGGCGACACAGGAATGGCAGCCCACGGCCATTGGAATCCCACAAATAAACAACACGGAAAATGGGGTGAAGGCGAATTTCACTCAGGAGATATAGGTAATGTGCAATTGGATGCAAGCGGAAACGGCAGTTTAACCTTGGAAACTGACCTCTGGAGTCTTGGAGGAGATAGCACCACCAATATTCTGAACAGGGCGATTATTGTGCACGGCGGAGTGGACGATTATAAAAGCCAGCCATCGGGAAATGCCGGCAACAGAATCGGATGCGGTGTAATTAAAGGAATGTAATTTTTTCGCCATCCTCACTGAAAAATGATCTGTTTTACCACGGTGAAACAGATCATTTTTTAAGACTACTTATTAAAACATTCTCTTTTTTCTGGCGCTGAAGAACCAGACGGCTGCTGCAGCAAAGGCTGTTGCGATGACGGCCTTCGTCACCAGTTCCTTTCTATTGTATTTCCAATCTGCCTTCATTCCTCTTTCAGCAAAAATGTTGGGAATGTGGGCACGACTGATATCATCAATGATGCCTTCCACCACATTGATCCGGTCGGCCAGTAATAAATTAAGCCAGTGCCCGTATTCTGATTCATCATACTTAAAAGCATAACGTCTTATGACGCCGCTTAATCCGGATGGAGGAAAGGTGGTTCCAAAAACTGCCGTCATTCTGGGATGCTCTACTGATTTAAGCACTTCGGTAGTCACCGGTTGCAAGGGCGGCCGTTCCCAGTTAAGCCGGTTATGATCATCTCCATTATAATTTTTAATGGGATAAGTAGGCTCATTTTCGGGATCAGCATCCACGCCCCAGCCTTTAATTTCCTTGTATCTGTCGTTTGTTGTTTGCATGAGTTAATCTTTTTAGTTGTTTGCAGAAGGAGGAATTAAAACGGTCTTTATACAATTATCGAGTTTGGCAGAAAAAATATGGTAAGCGTCTGCTACTTCTTCAAGCGGAACATGGTGGGTGATGATGTCGCGG
>JAFAEW010000026.1 GCA_023423835.1 Bacteroidota bacterium
TGTTCCGTGTCAAAAGCCTCAAAGTAAAATAACGCAAATGGGATATAAGGTCTGATAGATTGAGTCATTCCCGCATTATGTTGTAAAAGCCTTCTCTCGAGATTAGCGCAATGTCCCTTGTAATAATAGTCATGCTCAGTGCTTTTTATAACATAAGCGTAAAACATAATTACCTGAATAGTGGCCTCGTCAGGAATCGAACCTGAATCTGGAGCTTCGGAAACTCTTATACTATCCATTGTACTACGAGGCCGGAAACCGCAAAATAATGATATAAACGCCGTTATTCCAACTACTATAAGCTGAAACAGAATTTTATTTTCTTGCAGAAACGTTTAACTCCACATCCACGTGGTCTGAAAGCACCGCGCTTCCTCCTCCCACATTAAAATCACTCCGACGGATAGAAAAACTGCCTTTGAAGTTTACACCCTCGCCCTCAGCCGTGGCCGTAAACGGAAAGGAAACGGGCCTCGTAATTCCCTTCATGGTAAGCTTTCCGGTAAACTGCCCATCGGAGATTTTCGTACTCGTGATCCTTATGACAGGATAATTTTGCACGTCGAAATATTTTTCTCCCCTCAGATCATTGTCTCTCGCCTTGATTGCTGTATTGATGGTTGCGGCATCCACCGTCACGTCAAAAAAGGAGTTTGAGGGATTGGAAGCATCCCAATTGATCGTGCCTTTCAGGCCGCTAAACTCGCCTTTCGTTCCGATACCGAAATTCTTGATGTTAAACGTTACGGCATTTCCGGCATCTACCGGATGATATTTCATTAGCTGAAAGGAGAAGATTACCGGTAATAATAAGAGGAGAAATCGCATTGGATAAAAATATAATAAAGCGGGGACTTCCGTTGTCGGCGAACGGTTATTTTTAATTCGAATTAACAGATGTGAAGGCGAATTCAACCGGATCTGCAAAAGAAACCGACGCCCATCCATTCGTTCGCCTTTTCCCGCTGACAGGAGAAAGTATATTTTGTCTGTCGGATGACCATTGGTTGAAATGATTCCGGTTAGAAAAATCACTTCTTAAGTGCTAAATTTATTAGCTGATTAATGCTAATTTTATTATCTTTACTTTTTAAAGCAACGATATGAAAACCGATTATGCAATTTCAAATAACCTGGCGACTGAGTTTTCAAATTACAGGTTATCGATCTTTCCCGGCCAACAGGTGAAGCATTCTCTAAAAGAGATTGTGGAAGAATTTGAGGGAAAGCCGGATGATCAGGATTATGAACTGATCTTAATGAAATTCAGTATCAGAAATGCGTTTGAGAACACGATGTTGCGCTTTCTTGATAACCTCATGCGCAGACAAAGCTGTTTCGATCTCGCTCTTAATAATTTTGGCGGTGACCCACGCGGATCGATTTTTTTGCGGCTGATGGGACAGGAGAAAATCGAACGCTTTCTTTCCTCCTTTGAGCCGCTAAGCGGTTTTATTCAGGCTGACAAAGGGAAATTTATCCGCTATTTCGGAAACCAGTCCGTCTATTTATGGAGAAATCTTACTGAAGATGTATTTCGCCAAAGGATGCTTCAGCTTTCGCAGCAAACCTTTCATGAAAGTTTTCCCGTGGATACATTTTATCTTTTCCGGGAAGATAATGCCTATAAAACGAGCCGGCTGGTGCAGATCTTCCGGCTGAAGGGATCAGAATATTTTACTAATAACTGAGCAGGTGAAACCAACAGATAATCGCAATAATCCTAATGCAAGACCGGCCGCTTCAGAGCAATCTGATTCCTATTTCAAAGGAAGGGGTGCACAGATAAATACACCCAACCGGTTTTTGAAGACCGAGAAAGTAAAGGAGTTTTCTGAAGGAATCGACGACTGGATTGAGCCGGATGTCAAAACCCAATATCTCGAAGACAATTCGAAAACGATCGTAAATAAAGTGGATAGTCCGGATGTAGGAATGCTCTACAGCATGAATCCGTATCAGGGATGCGAGCATGGCTGCATTTATTGCTACGCGAGAAACGTACATGAATACTGGGGCTATAGTGCGGGATTAGATTTTGAAAGAAAGATCATCGTTAAGAAAAACGCTCCGCAGCTTTTGAGAAAATTTCTGATGCATAAAAACTGGGAACCGGTGCCGATCGGATTAAGCGGAAATACTGATTGTTACCAGCCGGCAGAAAGAAAGTTCCGCCTTACAAGAGGATTGCTCGAGGTCTGCAACGAATTTAATCAGCCTGTCGGAATCATCACCAAAAATGCGGGCATTCTCAGAGACAAAGATCTTTTGCAGGAGATGGGAAGAAAAAAGATCGTTTCAGTTTTACTGTCGGTCACCACCCTCAATGAAGACTTAAGAAGGGCGATGGAACCGAGAACTGTTTCAGGGAAACAACGGCTGAAAGTGATCAAAGAATTGAATGAAGCAGGTGTGAGAACGGGCGTTATGCTCGGTCCAATGATTCCCGGATTAAACGAACATGAGATGCATGACATTATGAAGGCTGCGAGTGAAAGCGGCGCCTGCTTTTCGGCCTATACCTTTATCAGGTTAAACGGGAGTATAAAGGAAATGTTTAAGGATTGGCTGTATAAAAATTTTGAAGCACGGGCCGACAAAGTGTGGCATTTAATTGAAACTGCCCATGGCGGAAAAGTCAACGACTCAAGATGGGGCGTAAGGATGCGGGGCGAAGGTCCGGTGGCAGAACTTGTGCGGCAGCAGTTTAAAAAGTATAACCAACTTTTCAATCTGAATGCAGAAAGGTGGGAACTCGATTGTTCAATATTTCAGAGACCGGGTGAACAATTGAAATTGTTTTAGGAAATTAGAACTTCATGATTTGCACTTCACAAAATTCCCGATCCTTAATTCCTGCACCCCGACCGGTTATTTTCGCCAATTCTTTCATTCCCGCTTAATGCACTCCTTTTTCCCGCATGATGCCGTTTAGCCATTTGAGCAGTGAGATCATGATAACGGTGGCGATCATGAGTAAAACAAAGTTCAGCCAGAAATAATTCGCCTTATTTTCATAATTATCCCATAAGGTGGCAAGAACACCCGAGAGTTTGTTGCCGATGGCCGTAGCTACAAACCAGCCGCCCATCATTAAAGCTGTAATTCTCCCCGGGCTGAGCTTGGATACGAGGGAAAGGCCCATCGGACTTAAAAACAATTCACCGATTGTAATGACACCGTAACTCGAAATCAGCCACCATACACTTGCTTTATCCGTTCCATTACGGCTTGCATACACTGCTGCAATCATGAGCAAAACCGACAAGGCTGAAATAAACAACCCATAAGCGATTTTGGTAGCCGTTGTAGGTTCCGCATTCTTACGCTTCAGCCACGCAAAAAGGGCAAGAATCAACGGCGTGAGTACAATTACCCAAAACGGATTGATCGACTGGCTGAGATTGGTGGCCCAGAGATCAATCTTTCCACCCTCTTCGGGAAGTTTATCCGGAGACAGGTTTTTAAAATAAGGAGGATAATTAAATTCTTTCACGATTTTACCGTCTTCTTTCTGCAGCCGAAAGGCATTGTCGTATTTCGCGACAGAATCTTTCACGTATCCCACAGATTGCGATAACTGCAGGGCATCGAAGATCTTCCCGGTGGTACCGGTCACTTCCCGGTCGGTGTATCGATCGGCCCAGGTATTCAAGGCCGATCCATTCTGTTTAAAGACCGCCCAAAACAGAATAACAACCGCAAAGATCGCCAGCAGGGCCGCAATTGGTCTTTTTTCCCCGGCCGGTGCTTTTAAATAAACAGACGCATAAAAATAGATTACAGGAATGCAGGCGAAAATAAATGCATCTGTACTGTCTGAACCGAAGATAGATCCGGGAAGCAGCCATCCGATTATTCCCGCCACAACCGAAGGAACAAGAATGAGCAATACGATTTTACTGAACGACATATCGCCTTCGGCTACTCCCTTTTTCACATCGGCCTCCCTGTAGTAACGGGTACCTGCAATAAAAACGGTTACGCCAATAAACATTCCGATGCCCGCGGCGATGAAGGCGTGTCCCCATCCAAGCATATTGTAGATCGCGGCACCCAGAAAATTGCAGATGAAGGCGCCGATATTGATTCCCATGTAGAAGATGTTGTATCCTTCATCTTTTCGCTGTTCATAGGGGGCTTTGGAATACACGTTACCCAGCAGCGTGGAAATATTGGGTTTGAAAAATCCATTTCCAATAATCACCAGCGTCATGGAAACATAAAGCGCCGTAAGGTTGTGGATCGACATCATACAATAGCCGATTCCCATCAGGATGCCACCAACAATGATCGATTTTCTGTATCCGAAATATCTGTCAGCAATGAGACCGCCGAGGAAGGGAGTAAGAAACACTAGTGCAATAAAGGTTCCGTAGAGGTCTGAAGCTTCGGCTTCGGTCATCCCGAATCCGGTTTTTACATCCTTCAGATAGAGTGTAAAAATGCCGATCATCAGATAATAGCCAAATCGCTCCCACATTTCCGAAAAAAATAAAAAAGGCAAAGCCTTAGGATGTTTTCTTTCTTTGGATACAGCAGGCATAATCGAAAATTATATTATGGTGAAAACCATAAAGAAAGGGAATTTTCCGGGAAGAAAAGACATTCATCCTTCAATCTCCAGCTCATCTGTATCTGTTTCCGATTCCTCCGCTTCCCGCGCTTCTTTTTCAAAGCGGTTATTGTAATACCCGTGCTTAAGCGATTCTTTCAAATACAAAAACAAAAATCCTATGAACCCATGTTTTTTATACTGCCTCACGTGCATCAGTTCGTGGTAAAGCCATCTTTTATTTCGAAGCAGTTCCTCTTTTGAAGCGTTCCAAAGGTGAATGGTGCGACCAAAGACGATTGCAATATTATCTGTTTTCATCCATCTTGCAGCCGCCTGTGCAACCCGCGAATTTTCCTTAATAACAATCCTCATAATTATTAGTCAGGCAAAATGCTTACCTCAATGTAGGACGGATATTTTTCGGAATGATAAATGCGTATGGTCTCCTTTCTGAAATCTTCATCATTGGCTTTCGGAATTTCGATGAACTGCTGCGGATTGCGATCAACCAATGGAAACCAACTGCTTTGAATCTGAACCATAATCTTATGACCTTTCAGAAAGCTGTGTGCCACATCATTCAGTTCAAAGGAAACCGGAGTTATTTTTCCCGCGACAAACGGCTCAGGCTTTTCAAAACTATTTCTGAATTTTCCCCTCAAAACTTCGGCCCGCACCATTCTTTGCGTTGCATTGCTGTCGGGCAGTACATCAATCAGCTTCACTACAAAATCGGCATCACTGCCGGTCATACTTACCTTAAGATTTACTTTCACAGGCCCACAGAGCGTAAGATCGCTTTCCAGCACGGGCGACTCGAAAAACAAAACATCTGAGCGGTTGGAAGCAAAACGCTGGTCTTCGCTCATGTAGGTATTTACGCGACCTCTGCTTTCTTTGGCAGTATAAGGGACCGGATTTGCCGGGTCCGAAACATATTCATCCCATCCTTCCAGATTCTGTTTTTGCAGCAGCAGCGCTTTGTCTTTGTTTAAATACCATTTTGCAGTTTTCGTTTCTTTCGGCGGCCATTGTGCGAATGACTTCCACTCATTTTTTCCTGTGACGAAAACCGTTGCTTCTCCTGCATCGAAGTTTCCTTTATCCTTCAGATAGTAGTTGAAGAAATCAAGTTCCATCTTTTGAAAATAGGCGCTTGTGTTACTTCCGAATTCGTACAGATCAAATTTTGACCAATCTTTGCTTTCCCAGGCGCCGTGCGTCCACGGTCCCATCACAAGACGATTTTCATTGTTTCGGTTTTGCTGTTCAATTGCCTGATACGTATGCAGTGCTCCAAAAAGATCTTCGGCATCAAACCATCCTCCCACTACCAGGGTTGCGGGTTTCACATTTTTTAAATGCGCACGGATGTTTCTGTCCTGCCAATACTTGTCTTTGGTATTGTGTTGCAGGTATTCGTTCCAGATTTTACTTTCACCGTGGAAATACTGCTCATTAAAATTTTTCAGAGCGCCGGTTTTCAGATAAAAATCGTAAGCGTTTTCAATTTTTATATTTGGATTGATCGGCTTATTTCTTTCTTCAGGGCCGGTTCTCGGCCGGTCGAAGAAATTGAGAAAACCGAAATTATCCATCAGGAAAAATGCGCCACGATGATAAGCATCATCTCCCTCAAATTCATCGGTCACCGGCGCCTGCGGTGAAACGGCTTTGATGGCCGGATGCG
Organism: Bacteroidota bacterium; assembly: GCA_023423835.1. Lineage (GTDB taxonomy): Bacteria > Bacteroidota > Bacteroidia > Chitinophagales > Chitinophagaceae > JAFAEW01. Next base: position 6,249 of record JAFAEW010000026.1, read on the forward strand.
CATCTGGCAGAGAAGCGGTTGCATAAAATCCGGGATACGAAATGCCGTATAATCCCACTTTTCCATTGTTGTGGCGAACGTTTTTGAGCAACCATTCAATGGTGTCGAAGGTATCACTGCTTTCATCTGTCTGTTGATTGGATTGTTTGTTGCTGATAGCCGGTGTCATTTCCTCAAATTTTCCTTCGCTCATGTGCCTTCCCCTGACATCCTGATAAACATAGATGTACTTTTCCTCCGCAAACAGAGGATTCGGTCCGAGTTGTTTGCGCATTTTATCCTCTCCATAAGGTGCTACAGAATAAGGAGTCCGCATCATCAGTATAGGATAATCTGCAGCGCTGTCAATGGGGATGTAAATGGAGGTAAAGAGTTTAATTCCATCCCGCATGGGAATCATCCGTTCAATTTTCGTGTATGACCGGCCGGCCGGTTGAGCGCAGGCAACCACTGCCTGCAGAAAGAAGATAATCCAGAAAAAAGATTTTCTCATAATGAAGATTATAAACTCAAATGTAAGAAGGAATCCTAAGGCAGGAGGTAGTTTTACCCCGCAGATTACGCCGGAATCGAAACTTTCAAGGTCACGAAAACCGTTTTTGTTAAGCTTTACACTGTCAGATTTCAATTCCCTTATCTTTGTTCCCAAAATTTTTCAGGTGAAGGGCAAGTATGTTGCATTATTGATCATTTTGATCTTATTGGCCGATCAGGTGGTGAAAGTCTATATTAAAACCCATTATTTATTGGGAGAAGAACACAATGTGATTGGCAACTGGTTCAGAATGCATTTTGTAGAAAATGAAGGGATGGCCTGGGGATGGAAATTCGGAGGCGAGTTCGGAAAAATATTTCTGACGCTTTTCCGTCTCGTTGCTGTGATTTTCGGAACCTTTTACTTAAGGAATATTGTTCGTAAAAAATATCCTTCCGGATTCATATTCTGCGCTGCGTTGATTTATGCCGGAGCCCTTGGAAATTTGATCGATAGCATGTTTTACGGGATGATATTCAGCAGCAGCGAGCCATTTCTTGTGGCCCAGATGTTTCCTGCCGGAGGCGGATATGCCAACTTCCTGCACGGCAAGGTAGTGGACATGCTTTATTTCCCGGTTATCAGAAACGCACATTTTCCCGATTGGTTTCCTGTTTGGGGAGGCGAAGATTTTGAATTTTTCAGACCCGTTTTTAACCTCGCCGATGCTTCCATTTCAGTAGGCGTAATCATTTTACTATTGGGGCAAAAAAAGTTTTTTCCGAAAAAGGAAGAGATTAGTTCAAAAACCGTTGAAACCGGCGCTGTTGTGGACGACAGCACTCAGGTGCAATGAGTGTATACACCTTTTAGAAATAAAAATACTTCCTCTCCCGGTGTTTTTCCATGTATTCCCGTTATCTTCAAAAATATCAATTAACCGTCCGTTTGAACAGAACCTTGAAGACGCCGTTACCAGAACGTTTCTGATTTCGTGAGAAGATTGTAATCAGACGTACTTAAGCTAGGTTTAGGTAAATAAATTAATTTACTCAGCCAATGAAATAAATTCGTTTTTCTCATTTCTGCTGTTTATTTTGTTTTACCGCTAAGTTTTTGTGTAAAACCGGCCGTATGATTAAAGTATGATGGCTGCTGTTTCTGGATCTAGTTCCTTTAAATTCTATAAAATCTGATTTATGAAAATAGTAATATTTACAGTGGGTATGCTGGCACTTGCCGTAACATCTTTTTGTCAACCCGGTACACTTGATGAACGCTTTGGCGACAAGGGAATAGTGATGGACGCAAGCCATACCGGTACGGGCAGGGCCGTTGTTGTTCAACCGGATAACAAAATTGTGGTGGCAGGGGAAGGAGGCTACAATAATACGATCTATGGATTTTTAATTTACCGCTACCTTCCTGACGGTACTCCCGACACCAATTTTGGAGATAAAGGCAGCACTTTGATAGATGGAGCTGCACAGGCTTATCGCTGTGTTTTGCAGGATGACGGGAAAATACTAGTCAGCGGGATGGATTTTGATGATGAAGTAGATATTACGCTAATAAGATTGAACACTGATGGTTCCCTTGATCAGGAATTCGGCGATAATGGAACGACATTTATTGATGTCGGACGGGATGATTATCCTGAAGGATTAACGGTACAACCCGATGGCAAAATCTTATTAT